>CABSMC010000062.1 GCA_902478715.1 uncultured Adlercreutzia sp. | reverse complement strand
GCTTCAGGTCGATCATCGGATAGGCCTCGGGGCACGGGTAGAAGCCGTACAGCGAAATGCCGAGGCGCACCATGTCCAGCTGCACCTCTGGGTAGCGGATGGCGGCCGCGGAGTTCGCCGCGTGCACGATGCCCGGGTTGATGCCGGCCGCGCGCAGGGCATTCACGGCTTCCGAGAAACGCTTGACCTGACGCTCGAAGTCGATGGTGCCGGGGCAGTCGGCCGTGGCGAAGTGGGTGAAGGTGCCCACCAGATCGAGCGCCCGATGGAACGATATCTGTCGCGCGAATTCCACGACCTCGTCCCAGCGCACGCCGATGCGGTTCATGCCCGTGTTCACCTTCAGATGGAAGGGCGCGGCCACCCCGAAGGCGTCGGCGGCCTCGGCGTAGCGGATGGCGAACTCGGCAGTGTAGACCGCCGGCATGATCTTATAGGCCAGAAGCAGCGGGATGGCCGTAGCCGGGGGCTCGCCCAGAATGAGGATGGGGGCGTTCACGTAGGCCTCGCGCAGGGCGATGGCCTCGTCAACCGTGGCCACGCCCAAGTACTCGGCCCCGGAGTTCAGCGCCGTTTTGGCGCACTGAACGGCACCGTGACCGTAGCCGTCGGCCTTCACCACGGCCATGAGCCGGGTGCCCGGATTCAGGCGCTGTTTCACGGCCGAGGCGTTGTGGCGGATGGCGTTCAGGTCGATCTCCACCCAGGCCCAGCGCCGATCCACCTCGGGAATGCGGGCGAGCTTGTCCGGATCGAAGCGCGGAGCGCCGGCAGCCGCCGTGCCCTGCTCAGCGAAGCGCAGCACATCGCTGGCCGCCGAGGACAGCTGGGACAGGGGGCGTGCTCCGGCCCCACGGGCGGCCGCATCGGAGCCGCCCTCAGCAGCGACGCCCGCGCCGGCGCGCTCGGAGGCGGCCGGCGACCAAGCCTCGGCCAGATTGCGAGCCTGAGCCTGTTTGCGCGCCGCGAACGGCGTGTCGTCGTACCGCGAGCCGCGCAGGGCGTCGCCCGCGGACACGAAGTTCGGATCGCGGTGCGAAAACCCCGTGAACCCATTGGGAAGATCAGTCATAGTGCTACCACCTCAAACAGCCGCGCCCCTATCGAGCGCGGCCGCATCTAGAACACGTTCCTCATGAAGTATAGCGCAGACCCGACGCACGAGAACGCGCTCTTTTGGCACGGGACAAAGACTTCCGACCACGAGAACCCAGTCCCGGAAAGCCATACGGCAAGCGCATCCGCAGCCAACCCTTTGTCGCGACCTCAAGGCCAAAGGCCCTTGCGCACCCGCTACCTTACCCGAGTTCGCCCCGAGCTGCGGCGGCGGCGAGTTTCTCCGAGAGGTCCTTCTGCGTGCTATGGCCCTCGCCGGCCATCATCTTCACGGCATGGGGCAGCGCCGCCACGATACCCTCCCAGTTCTCGGTGGCCGCTTTGGTGGAGCCGGGCAGGTTGATGATGAGCGTGTGCCCGCGCTGGGCGCAGATGGCGCGCGAGAGCATGGCGAAGGGCGTGATGGCGACGCTGTGGGCGCGCATGGCCTCGGCGATGCCGGGCACCTCGCGGTCGGCCACGTCGCGGGTGGCCTCGGGGGTCACGTCGCGCAGCGAGAGGCCCGAGCCGCCGCAGGTGAGCACGATGTCGGCGTCAGTGTTGTCGCAGGCGTCGATGAGCGCGCCGGCGATGAACGGGCGCTCGTCCATTTCCACAACGCGGCGGACGCACTCCCAGCCCTGCTCGGCAATGAGCTGCTCCAGCTTCTGCCCCGCCTCGTCGGTTTCCAGCGTGCGGGTGTCGGAACACGTGATGATAGCGAATTTGATGGTCACTTTTACTTCCTTTCTTAGCAGCTCCCTTGAAACCCCCAAGGGCGAGACGGGGGCACAAGTGCCGTGCTCAAACAGCATTCTATGGCATTTCTCGCCGGGGGTCACGGCATTTTCGCATGCCATAGAATGAACTGCGCGCGGCACCAGCGCCCCCGCCTCGCCATGCACGGTTGCCTCCGCTACAGCACAACTTCCTCGGGAATATCGAGCAGCAGGCAATCGACGACGGAGCCCGCGGGCTGAGGCTCGGTGCCCTCGGGCATAACGGCCAGGCAGTTGGTCTTTTGGATGGGGCCGAAGAGCCCCGAGCTCTGGTTCTTGGCCGGCGTCACCTCATAGCCCTCGGCGGTGCGCGTCAGGTTCGCCCGCAGATAGATGCGGCGCGGATCGCGGTTCTTCTCGTCGGCGGTAAGGCGCGCCTTCACCACGGGATGGTCCATGAAGCGATAGCCCTGCATGGTGCGCAGCGCGGGGCGGATGAGCAGCTGGAAGCCCACGTAGGCCGCCGCCGGGTTGCCGGGCAGTCCGAAGACGGGCGTGCCCTCCACCATGCCGAAGGTCTGGGCCTTGCCGGGGCGGATGTTCACGGTGGTCATCATAAGCTCGCCGAGCTCGGCCACCACCGGCTTGATGAAGTCGAAGTCGCCGTTGGCAGCCCCTCCCGTAGTGACGACGAAGTCGTACTCGCGGGCCGCATGTTCCACGGCGTCGCGCAGGGCCTCGAAGGTGTCCTGGACGATGGGCAGCATCACGGCCTCGGCGCCGGCCTCGCGGGCGCAGGCGGCCATGGCGTAGCTGTTGGAGTTGCGGATCTTGCCGGGACCGGGCACCTCGGAGGGTGGTACCAGCTCGCTGCCCGTGGCGATGATGGCCACGCGCGGTCTGCGGTAGACGGGCACCTCCAGCACGCCGCAACCGGCCAAAAAGCCGACGCCGGCGGCGGTGAGCACATCGCCCGCTTCCACGACCACGTCTCCCGCATGGGCTTCCTCGCCGGCGGCGCGGATGTTGGAGCCCACCTTCGTCGGGGCCGAGAACGACACCACCGAGCCGGGTTTGCCGTCGCCTTCCACCACGCCCACGATCTCGTACTTCACCACGGCATCGGCGTCGGCAGGCAGGCAGGCGCCGGTCATGATGCGCACGCACTCGCCTTCCCCGATGGTTCCCTCGAACACGTCGCCGGCGCCGATTTCGGCGATGACCCGCAGCATCGCGGGGCTCTCCTCGGCGGCATCGGCAATCTCGGCGGCGCGCAGGGCGAAGCCGTCCATGGCCGAGTGCGCGAAGGGCGACACGTCGATGTCGCTTGTCTGGTCGGCCGCCACCACACGCCCGACAGCGTCCAGCAGCTCCACCGTTTCCACGGGCAACTTCTCCACAGCCCCGCACACGAGCGCGCGGGCCTCTTCCAACGGAATCATTTCTCTCACAGGATCGGTCCTTCCCTTCCGCCCCGCCGCGCCATGCTCGGCACCGCTGCGGACGCGGAATCCAACCGTCGTCGTTTCATTGGGATTCATTATAACTATTGCAGGATAACTACGGTCGAAAAGAGCGACGTTTTCACCGTCGCCGCAGATGCCTTCCCCGAAAAGATTCGCGCAATTCCTACTCGCCGAACTGCATGCGGTAGTAGCGGGCGTAGACGCCATCGCGGGCCAGCAGCTCCTCGTGGGTTCCCTGCTCGAGCACACGGCCGTCCTCCACCACGGCGATGAGGCTCGCGTTGCGGATGGTGGACAGGCGGTGCGCGATGGTGATGGTGGTGCGCCCGCGGGAGAGCTCCGCCAGCGACGCCTGGATGGCGTGCTCGCTCTCGTTGTCGAGCGCGCTCGTGGCCTCGTCCAGAATGAGGATGCGCGGGTCGCGCAGGAACACGCGCGCGATGGAGATGCGCTGCTTCTGGCCGCCGGACAGCCGCGCGCCGCGCTCGCCCACGAGCGTGTCGTAGCCGTCGGGCAGCGAGCAGATGAACTCGTGGATGTTGGCCTTGCGCGCCGCCTCCTCGATTTCGGCCTGGGTGGCGCCGGGGCGGCCGTAGGCGATGTTCTCCCCCACCGTGCCGCCGAACAAATACACGTCCTGCTGCACGATGCCGATGGCGTCGCGCAGGCTTGCCAATGACACTTCGCGCACGTCCACGCCGTCGATGGTCACCGCGCCGCCGGCCACGTCGTAGAAGCGCGGCAGAAGCGAGCAGGTGGTGGTCTTGCCGCCGCCCGAGGGCCCCACGAGCGCCACCGAGGTGCCGGCGGGGATGGAAAGCGTGAGCCCGTCGAGCACCGGATGGGTGCCGTCGTAGGAGAACGTCGCGTCGCGATAATCCACAGCGCCGCGCACCTCGCCGCCGCAGGCCTCGGCCAAAGTGGGCGCGCCGGGCTTGGTGGCCACGTCGGGCCGCTCGGCCAGCACCTCGATGAAGCGGCGGAAACCTGCGTAGCCCTTCTGCAGGGTCTCGGTGAAGTTGATGAGCTGCTCTACCGGTGCCATGAAGATGCCCACATACAGGGCGTAGATGGCCAAATCGGTCACGGCGAGCGTTCCTGCGGCCACGAAGTAGCCGCCGCCCACCACGACGATGGTGTACAAAAGCCCCGTGAACAGCGAGTTCAGCCCATGGAAGGCGCCCATGAACTTGTAGGATCGGTTCTTCGTGTCGAGAAATGCCTCGTTGGCCGCGCGGAACTTCTCGCGCTCGGCGTCCTCGCCGCCGAAGGACTTCACGACGCGGATGCCGCCGAGGGAATCCTGCACCGCCGCGTTGATGCCAGCCATGCGCTCGCGGTTCTCGCGGAATATGCGGCGGCGCCAGTAATTCAGCGCGAAGGACAGCGCCGCCATGACGATGGTGACGACGAGCATGATGGCGGTGAGCGGCCCGTTGATCATGAACAGCAGCACGAAGGAGCCGACGATCTTGAGCGTGCAGATGAACAGGTTCTCCGGCCCGTGGTGCGCGAGCTCCGATATGTCGAACAGATCGGTGGTGATCTTCGACATCATGACACCGGTGTTGTGGCGGTCGTAGTAGCCGAAGGAGAGGCGCTGGTACTGCTCGAACAAATCGCGGCGCATGTCGGCCTCCATGCGCGCGCCCATGACGTGGCCCCAATAAGTGATGAACCACTGGCAGCCCGTACGCGCGGCGTACAGCGCGATGAAGAGCAGCGCGATGAGCCCGAGGCTGCCCAAGATGACCGGGGGCGCCTCGGTGAAGAACTCGCGGGTGAAGAAGTTCAGCAGCTGCGGGAAGGCCAGATCGACCCCGGCCAAAATGCAGGCGGCCACGAGATCGGCGAAGAAGAGCACCTTGTAGGGCTTGTAGTAGCCGACGAACCGCCGCAGCACCTCGGCGGCGGCGACGTCGGCGTGTGTTTCCTTGGATGTGTCGATAGCAGTGGCCATAGGCCCATTCTAGCCCTCTGGGAACAATTTCGATGCCGAAGTCATCACGCTTTCACAACCCTTCGACGAATCACCGCTCCCCGTCTGCCTCCATCTCCGCAACCGGCCCCGCAACCGCCCAAACATCCACTTTGGAACCCGAGCCTTCGCTGGCCTAACTTCGGTCGACGAACTACCGCTTTTCTGCATGAGATCTCTTGCCTGCAGAGTTTCACATTCCTTGGGAACCGGCGGCCGAAGCGCTACAATGGCCTCAGCCACCCAGAGAAAGAAGGCGACTATGCCGTTTGCGCCCACGCCCTACACGCCGCCGGACTTTGCGCTCCCCCACCTCGCCGCCGCGCCCGATGTGACGCTCGTGCCCGCGCCGAAGGATTTCGTGGCCCCGGAGGGCTACCACGCCATGTCCATTTATCCGGAGTATCTGAAGATCGCAGGGCAATGGACGCTCGCCCGCGATTCCCGCATGGATTGCGTGGCCGTCGTGGAAGGCGGCAACGTGTTCGTGCGCGAGTTCCGCCACATCCGCGCCGGCGATCTCATCGCCTGCGGACGCACGGAAAACGGCGAGGAGGGCATTCTCGTCTACACCGACGGCTTCCGCGGCCTGGCGACGGCCGAAGACGGCGCTCCGCACCCGGGCGGCCACGACAACTTCGCCTTCCGTCTGGGCCGCTCCCGCGAGACTGCGTTCTCACGCGATTACGACGAGCTCTATGAACTTTTGCGCCACGACCGCGATCATGGCTCCATCGTGTGGGTCATGGGGCCGGCCTTCACGTTCAACGGGTACTCCCGCGAGGCCTTCGCGAAGATCATCGACGCCGGCTATGCCGATGCGGTCTTCGCCGGCAACGCTCTCGCCACCCACGATTTGGAAGGGGCCTACTTCCACACGTCCCTCGGCCAGGACATCGACACCCAGGAGAACCGCCCCAACGGCCACTACCACCATCTGGACACCATCAACCGCGTGCGCTATTGGGGATCCATCGAGCGGTTCATCGAAGAAGAGGGCGTGCACGACGGCATCATGAACGCGCTCGTGCGCAATGGCGTGCCCTACGTGCTGGCCGGATCCATCCGCGACGACGGCCCTCTGCCCGGCGTGTACGGCAACGCCTACGAGGCGCAGGACGCCATGCGCGACCACATTCGCAGCGCCACCACCGTCATCTGCATGGCCACCATGCTGCACACCATCGCCACGGGGAACATGACCCCCTCCTACCGCGTGCTGGCCGACGGCACCATACGTCCCGTGTACTTCTACTGCGTGGACATCGCCGAATTCGCCGTGAACAAGCTGGTGGATCGTGGCAGCCTCGCCAGCCGCGGCATCGTCACCAACGTCCAGGACTTCATCGCCAACATCGCCAAGGGATTGGGGCTCTTAGGTTAGAAGGCGAGGGACGCTGAACATAAGTCTTGCCTCATGAGACTACTTTCTCTAATTCGAAATTAGCAAACATATGTTCTTATTATGCTATAATTGACATAGAGAGTTTGGCTGGAACCAATCAGTTCCTAACTTCGCGAGACGCCAAGGACAGCCCGAGAAGCTGCAGCGGCGCCCGCAGCTTCTTCCTTTCTAGTATTGACAAAATGAGTTATTTATCATACCCTAAGAAAGGACGGTAGCCATGGAATTCCAATTGGACTTTTTCGTTAACGAGAACGGAGAACGACCGGCCTACGACTTTATACTACAACTGCCTTGCAAATTGCGCGTAAAAGTCATTGGCCACCTCGCTGTGCTTCGTAGCAAAGGCCCGAAAGTCAGAGAACCCTTAAGCAAGCCGCTAGGAGATGGGTTATTCGAACTGCGCTGCCGACTAGGTTCGGACTCGGTGAGACTGCTCTACTTCTTTCACAAAGGCCGAATCATCATAGTTACCAATGGCTTTATGAAGAAGACGCAGAAAACACCTCGCAGCGAGCTTAAGCTCGCTAAAAAGCGAAGGGAAGAGTACCTAGAAAGGGAGGACAACCATGGACATGCTTGATGAACTTATCGAAGAATGCTCCAGAGATCCGGAGTTCGAAAGAGAGTATGCCGAGTACCAGCCCGAGATAGCTCTTATGGAGGCGCTCGTAGAGGCGCGCCACTCCCGCAACCTCACGCAGAAGGAGCTCGCGAAGCGTAGCGGGATAGCCCAAACCGAAATAAGCCGCATCGAGAAGGGAACGCGCAACCCTTCCATCAAGGTTCTGCAAAAACTTGCTGCCGGAATGGACATGTACCTGCAAATATCCTATGTGCCCCGCGACCAATCTTCCAGTGCCCATTCTGCCTAAACGAAGCGAAGAAGGCCGCCTCATGCTGGGCGGCCTTCTTGTTTGCCTAGGTACAGCTGCGCGGTTTAGCGCTTGATGTTGTAGAAGGCCTTGAGACCCGCGTACTGGGCCTGACCCTCCAGCTGCTCCTCGATGCGGATGAGCTGGTTGTACTTGGCCACGCGATCGCTGCGGCAGGGGGCGCCGGTCTTGATCTGGCCGGTGTTGCAGGCCACGGACAGATCGGCGATGGTCACGTCCTCGGTCTCGCCGGAGCGGTGGCTCATGACGCAGGCGTAGCCGGCCTGCTTGGCCATCTCGATGGCCTCGAGCGTCTCGGTGAGCGAGCCGATCTGGTTCACCTTGATGAGGATGGCGTTGGCGCAGCCCAGCTCGATGCCCTTGGCGAGGCGCTTGGAATTGGTAACGAACAGGTCGTCGCCCACCAGCTGCACGCGGTCGCCGATGCGGTCGGTCAGCTTCTTCCAGCCGTCCCAGTCCTCCTCGGCCATGCCGTCCTCGATGGAGACGATGGGATACTTGTTCACGAGCGCCTCCCAGTAGTCCACCATCTCGTCGCTCGTGAGCTCGCGGCCCTCGCCGGCCAGCACGTACTTGCCGGTCTCGGCGTTGTAGAACTCGGTGGAAGCGGGATCCATGGCGAACAGGATGTCGGTGCCCGGCTTGTAACCGGCCTTCTCGCAGGCCTCCACGATGTAGGCCAGCGGCTCCTCGTTGGTCTTCAGGTTGGGAGCGAAGCCGCCCTCGTCGCCCACGCCGCCGCCAAGGCCCGCATCATGCAGCACCTTCTTCAGGGTGTGGTAGATCTCGGCGCACCAGCGCAGAGCCTCGGCGAACGTGGGGGCGCCCACGGGCATGATCATGAACTCCTGGAAGTCCACGTTGTTGTCGGCATGCACGCCGCCGTTCAGGATGTTCATCATGGGCGTCGGCAGAAGATGCGCGTTCGCGCCGCCCACGTACTTGTACAGCGGCAGCTCGGCGGCCTCCGCGGCGGCCTTGGCCACGGCCAGCGACGCACCCAGGATGGCGTTGGCGCCGAACGCGCCCTTGTTCTCCGTGCCGTCGGCCTCGATCATGGCGGCGTCCACCATGCGCTGATCCTCGGCCTCGAGGCCGATGAGCACGTCGGCGATCTCGTTGTTCACATGGGCCACGGCGTCCAGCGTGCCCTTGCCCAGATAGCGGCTCTTGTCGCAGTCGCGCAGCTCCACGGCCTCGAAAGCGCCCGTGGAAGCGCCCGAGGGAACCGCCGCGCGGCCGAAGGCGCCGTCTTCCAGCACGACTTCCACTTCGACGGTGGGGTTGCCGCGAGAATCGAGAACCTCGCGCCCGTACACATCGATGATGACGCTCATGTAGTGCCTCCTTGAAGGTTGGTTGATGCTTCTAATCAGCGTTCACCATCATAGCACGAACGACGCAAGCGCAAGCGCCCCGCGCGGGTTCATTCCGCACGGGGCGCATAAAACAGGGGTCGCTGCCGGGCCCAATCGGGCGCCGCAACCAACAAGGACGACGGCTCTCACCCTCAGACAGAGCCCCAACAACGGCGCAGAGGCGGGCTAGTGGATGCCCGGCCACACAGCACCCGTGGCGGGCACGGGCACATCGCGGTTCTCATCGGTGGTCGGAATGACGCCGAACTCCTTCAGGAGGCCGTAGATGTCGGTATGCTCGATCTCCTTCAGGCCGCGCGACAGCAGAAGCTTCTCCAGCACGTTCATGTTCATGTCCGTGGCCGGCTTGCCGTCGCGCAAAAGCACCGTGGCGTTCAGCAGCACGCGCAGGTCGAACACGCTGCCCCACACCTCGGGCACGCCGCGGTCGATATCGAGCAGCGTATATACCGCCTCCATGCCAGTGCGCATGGAGTACTCAGTGGTGAAAATAGTGTCGCGCGGCGTCTCGGCGAACTGGCCGATGAAGGCGAAGTTCACGGCGCCCTCAGGCACGACGAGCGGACGGTCGCCATCGGCGCGGGGCATGAAGAAGGCCGTGATGTAGGGCATCATGCAGGGCACCGTGTTCGCGGAATGCTCGGCCAGCTCCTCGATTTGCTCCTCGGGCACGCCCAGGTGGTACAGCCACTCCTCGCAGATTTCCTTGCCGGTGCAATCGCGCATGGGCTTCTTCACGTAGTCGCCGGGCACGTCGGTGAACAGGCCGTAGAGCCACACGCACACCTGCCCCTCGGGCTGGGCGCGGAACTGCGGCTGGCGGTTGATGGTCCAGGAGAGCAGCCAGCTGGAGTCCCTCACCGACACGATGCCACCCGTGACAACCCCACCGGAGAGCGGGTCGCGCTTGCAGATGGCCTCGATGTAGGGCAGGATCTTCTCATCGAGCGTAGTCACCGTGGCGCTTTCCCAATTGCTCTTCTCCGGGTCGCCGCAGAACTTCTCGGGACGGCCGAACGCCGGCGACTGGGCCGCGATCTTCTTCCATAAATCCCAACCGTCGCCGGGGGTGAGCTCGGGCGCGAAGCGAGCCGGCTTATCCTGGCTGCCGAAGGAGGAGTGGGCCACAAGACTGCCGGGCGTGATGAAGACGAGATCGTTTTCCGTGAGCGGAATGGTCTCCTCGCGACCCGTATCGGCGGCGGAAGCCGTCTTGCCGTCCACGGGCAGCCCCTCGGCAGCGCCCACGGCCGCCGGGCCGTTTTCGCGTACCAGTCGAATCTCCGTGGCCAGCTTGCGGTCGTCGTCTTTGGCGTCGTCGCAGCTGAAGCGCACGTCGGTCACATGGGTGTTGAACTGGAAGTCGACGCCGTGAGCCTCAAGGTAGTTCACCATGGGCAGGATCATGGACTCGTACTGGTTGTAGCGGGTAAAGCGCAAAGCCGAGAAATCGGGCAGGCCGCCCAGATGATGCACGAAGCGAGTGACGTAGCGCTTCATTTCCAGCGCCGAGTGCCAGTTCTCGAAGGCGAACATCGTGCGCCAGTACAGCCAGAAGTTCGAGTTCAGCACCTCGTCGGAGAAGTACTCGGTGATGACCTTGTCCTGCAGCTCCTCCTCCGGGGTGAAGAACAGGTTCATGATCTCCATACAGGCCTTGTCGGACAGGTTGAACTTGTTATCGGTATGGGCGTCCTGGCCACGATCTTCCGTGGCGCGGCACAGCGAGTAGTTGGGGTCGCGCTTGTTCAGCCAATAGTAGTAGTCCAGCACGCTCACGGACGGATCCTCGATGGAGGGGATGTCGCGGAACAGATCCCACATCACCTCGAAGTGGTTGTCCATCTCGCGGCCGCCGCGCATAGTGAAGCCGAGCCCCGGGTACTCCCAACCGTCGCAGCCGCCGCCGGCGCGCGGGTCGCGCTCCAGGACGTGGATCTTCTCGCCGGGCATCCGGCCGTCGCGCACGAGAAAGCACGCCGCCGCCAGGCCCGCCAGGCCGCTGCCGATAATGTAGGCCTGTTTGCTTTCCACGCCCTCGGGCGGAAGCGGATGGGCGAAGGCCTCGTAGTTGCCGCTGGAATAGTACATAGCGCACGTCCTCTCTGGTCGGGTTCAACGCTTAGCCTCCATCATGCGCCGGCCGCGTGCGCCTCGCACCCGTCAACAAGATTCCGTTGCGCCCCCGTTGGCTGGCAGTAACCTGGCGAAACGCGAAAGGCCGCACTATAATGGCAGGCTGTGACTGAGAAGAGACATATCCCGGGCTTCGTGTGCAAGCTCATGCTGTTGGCGGCCACCATTATTTGGGGGTTCGCCTTCGTGGTGATGAAGGACGCCGTGGACGTGCTGCCCCCGGCCCAGCTCATCGGCGTGCGCTTCTTCCTGACGGGGCTTCTCATGGCCGCCGTGTTCCACCGCTCGCTGGCCGGCACGCTGAACGGGCCGTGCCTCAAGGCGGGACTGGTGCTCGCCGCCGTGACCTTCCTCGCGTTCTGGGTGCAAACCGTGGGACTCGCCGACACCACGCCGGGGAAGAACGCTTTCCTCACTGCCACCTACTGCGTCATCGTGCCCTTCATGCTGTGGGTCGTCGCCGGCAAGCGTCCCACCCTCGCCAACGTGGGCGCTGCGGGAATGTGCATCGTCGGCATCGGGCTCGTGTCGCTCACGACCAGCTCCCTTTCCTTCGAGTTCGGCGATGCCATGACGCTTCTGTGCGCCGTTTTCTTCGCGGCGCAGATCATCGCTATCTCACGCTACTCCGAGCACTTCAACGTACTCGCCCTCACTGTGTACCAGTTCCTCTTCGGTGGCCTCATGGGGCTCGTGGTCGGTGCACTCACCGAGCCGGCGCCGAACCTGGAGGCTCTCACGCCGGAGTTCGCCTTCAACCTGTTCTACCTCGTGGTGTTTGCCTCGGGGCTGTGCTATCTCTTCCAGAATGTGGGGCTCGCCCACGTCTCTCCGGCCCAAGGGTCGCTTCTGCTGTCGTTGGAATCGGTCTTCGGCGTGCTGGCCAGCGTGCTGTTCTACGGCGAGGTGGTTACGGGGCGCATGGCCGCGGGCTTCGTCCTCATTTTCGCCGCCATCCTCTTAAGCGAGCTGGCACCGACACGGGCAAAGAGCGAAAAGCTCCTAAAGGCGGCCGAGTCGCTTGACGCCCCTAAGTCGCGCAGCATTCCGATAGTCGACGAGGACGACAGCGACCTTGTCGCAAGCTCCTAGGGAATAAGCGCGAAGGCGGCGCAGGCAGCAACGCCGAAGAGGAGGGCCGCCCCGTCGCCAAAGGAGAAGCGACGCCCGTCGAGCGACGTCGGTTCGCCGGAAGCCCCATAGCAGCGCGCCTCCATGGCTGATGCCAAACGATCGGCCCGGCGGAAGAGCCCCACAAACAGGGGCACCATGAGACCGCCGTAGGCCCTCAGGCGGCGCACGATCCCCCCGTCTTCGAAAGCGGCTCCCCGTGAGGCCTGGGCGGCCCTCACCGCCCCCAGCTCCTCGGCAAAAAGAGGCATGAACCGCAGGGCAATGGAAAGCGACGTCGTGAAATCGCGCACGGGCAGGCCCAGGCGGCCCAAAGGGGAAAGCAGCCGGCGCAGCGCCTCGGAAAGCTCCATGGGTGCGGAAAGCGCCATGAGCAAAAGACTCGCCCACACCAACAGAACCAACCGCGCCGCCACCGCAACCCCCGCGAGCCAGCCAAACGCGACGATGTTGTAGACGAGCAGAAAACCGACAATGAGGTAGGCGAAAGCCCCTTCGCGCAGCAAGCGGACAAGAGGCACGCGCCCAAAAAGCGCCACCACCGCAAGCAGCGCAGCCGCCACACCCAGGCCCGCAAGGCTCTCGGCGCAGAAAAGCGCCGCAGAGTAGGCTAACATCAGCGCGATTTTCACGCGAGCATCCAGACCCCGCAACGCCCCCCTCGCACCGATGGGCACAACACGCCGAGCTTCGCCGCCGCTGCGTTCCGCGCCATCGGCGCGAGCGCGGGCGCCATCCTTCTTCTCGGATTCGGCAGAGTATGTCGGGGCTTTTTTCATGTCGCCAGTATCCCACAGAGCGCCCATCGTCAAGGGCACCGCCCCTCCCCCATCGGCCACGCCACTGTTCGCGCGCACGTTTTGTGCAGATACGCAAAAGGAAGCGCCCCCTTGCTCAAGGAGGCGCTTCCTTTTAGTCCCTTCAAGCCATCCCGCGGGCTCCTGTTAAGGAAGAGCCCAGGCATGGTGGAGTCGTTTCGAAGCCGGTGAGTTAGCGAACCGACCTCAAATCGGCGAGCCGTGCGGCCCGCATATCGTTCTAGAGCGATTGCTCGGCCGCAATCTCGGCCTGCTCGAACTCGAAGGCAGTCTCCGCATCCTCGGCGGCAGCCTGCTCGTTGCCCAGCGCGTCATCGTACTCGGTGGACATGGTGGCCTCGGCCACGATCTCCTGCTCGACGCGCTCCAGATCCTTGGCAGCATCTTCGTTCTTGGCGGCCTCGGTCGCAACGAACTCCTCCATCAGCGTATCCTTGTCAGCCATGATCCGGCTCCTTTCAATCGGTGCGATACCCGTGTACTTACACTGCAGGAGCAAGATCGGTTGCCCTTGCAAGGAGTATTCTATGGGCCTGCGCAGCAACCTAAACTTGAGCGAGCCGATAGTAATTCACTGGTTGGATGCGCGTTGCTTTGCCGTCACAGAGCCGCGTCGCGAGTCATACCGTACTTGCGGCAAGGGGCGACCAAGGTCGCCCCCTACGGGGAGAGAACGCAGAGAAGCCGCCCTCAGGCGGCTTCTCCGGTATAGAACGATGCTTCCGCGCCCCGCGTTTGCGGCTGGCGGGCGCGCGGTGCATCCGAAGTTCCCAGTCGAACGATTACTCGCTCTTGACGTCGGCCTTCTCTTCCTCGGCCTTCTCCACCTCGGAGGTCTCGGCCTCCTTGGCAGCCTCGGCCTCGGCCTTCTCGGCTTCCTCCTTGGCGGCCTCGGCGGGATCACCGGCGGTCTCCTCGGTCTCGCGGAACGCCTCGGCCTCCTCGGCCTTCTTCTCCTCGACGGCCTCGACCTTCTCGGCATCGGTCAGCTCGGCGCCGTTCTCGGCAACGGCCTCGGCGGCGTCCACAGCCTCGATCTGCTCGACGGTGCCGTCGGCCTCGAAGCCCAGATCCTCGGCGAGCTCCTCGGACTTGTCGGCCTTCTTGGCGACCTTCTTCGGGGCGGCCTTCTTGGCAGCGGCCTTCTTCTCGGCAGCGGCCTTGCGCTCGGCCTTGGGCACGCAGGGCTCGGTCACGAGCTCCATGATGACCATGGGGGCGTTGTCGCCCTTGCGGGGCCCGAGCTTCATGATGCGGGTGTAGCCGCCGGGACGATCCTGGAACATGCCCTGGGCGACCTTCTCGAAGATCTCGCGGACGAGTTCCTTGTCGTTCAGGTAGGCGATGGCCAGACGGCGGGAATGCAGATCGCCGCGCTTGGCCCAGGTGATCACCTTGTCGACCTGCGGGCGGATCTCCTTGGCACGGGACTCCACCGTCTTGATGCGGTCGTTCAGGAACAGGGCGGAAACCAAGCTGCGCTTCATAGCCTTAGTGTGGCTATAGTCGGTGCCGAGCTTGCGACCCTTCTTGTTGTGTCTCATAACTCTTTGTCTCCTAAAGCTTCAAATTGAGGTCCATGGAAATGAGCTTGTCCTTCACTTCCTCGATGGACTTCGCACCAAAGTTCCGAATGTTGAGCAGGTCGTTCTCGGAGAACTCGACGAGCTGGCGCACGGAATGGATGCCCGCGCGCTTCAGGCAGTTGTAGGAGCGGACGGAAAGGTCCAGATCCTCGATCTGCTTGTCAAGCTCGGCGTTGGACTCCTGACCCTCCGGCGCGAAGATGGAGGGAGCCTCGCCCTCTTCCTCCTCGCCGGTGGAAGCCAAAGCCAAAAACGCGCCCATGTACTGGTTGATGATGTTGGCCGCGCGGCACACTGCCTCCGTGGGGGCGAGCGAGCCGTCGGTCTCAACTTCAAGAACCAGCTTGTCGTAGTCGGTGCGCTGGCCCACGCGGGTGTCCGTCACGTTCATCGTGCAACGGCGCACCGGCGAGAACAGCGAGTCCACATGGATGATGCCGATGGGATCCTCCGTGCGCTTGTTGCGCTCGGCGGACACGTATCCGCGACCGACACCGATGCGGATGGTCATGTCCAGCTGGCCGCCGTCGGCAACCGTGGCGATGACGTGATCGGGGTTCACCAGATTGAACTGGCCCGGCACCTCCAGATCGGCGCCGGTCACCGTGCAGGGGCCCTCGGCGAACACGTGCGCGGTCGCCTCGTCGGCCTCGTCGGACACCTGGGAGAACACCAGGCCCTTCACGTTCAGCACGATATCGGCGATGTCCTCGATGACGCCTTCCGCGGTAGTGAACTCGTGCTGGACGCCCTCGATCTGGATGGCGGTGGCCTTAGCCCCGTCCAGCGAGGAGAGCAGCACGCGACGCATGGAGTTGCCCAGCGTGTTGCCATAGCCGCGCTCGAGCGGCTCGACGATGTAGCGGGCAACGGTGTCGTTGACTTCCTCCGTAGTAACGGTAGGCCTCATGAACTCTGTCATGTATGGGTAGCCTCCTAAAAAAGTCGCGATTATTTCGAGTACAGTTCGACGATGAGCTGCTCGTTGATGTCCAGATCAATCTGGTCGCGCGTCGGGAGGGACAGCACGCTGCCCTGCAGCTTCTCGATGTCGATCTCCAGCCATGCCGGGACCTGAACGCGCTCGTTAGAGACCAGAGCGCTCTTCACCACGAGAAGCTCCTTGGCCTTGGGGGCCACCGAGACGAGCTCGCCGGGACGCACGCGGAAGGACGGGATGTCCACGCGGCGGCCGTTCACGCAGATGTGGCCGTGGGTCACCATCTGGCGGGCTTCCTTGCGGGTGCGGGCGAAGCCCAGGCGGAAGACCACGTTGTCGAGACGGGTCTCCAGAATGGTCATCAGGTTCTCACCGGTCTGACCCTCCATGGACTTGGCGCGCTTGAAGTACCCACGGAACTGCTTCTCGAGCACGCCGTAGATGAACTTGGCCTTCTGCTTCTCGCGCAGCTGCATAGCGTACTCGCTCTCCTTGCGGCGACGCTTGGGCTGGCGGATGGATTCCTTCTTGCTGGAGTAACCGAGCACCACAGGATCGATGCCCAGCTGACGGCAGCGCTTGAGAACCGGAGTTCTGTTGATTGCCATAATGTACGATCCTTTCAGTTACACGCGGCGACGCTTCTTGGGGCGGCAGCCGTTGTGCG
>CABSMC010000061.1 GCA_902478715.1 uncultured Adlercreutzia sp. | reverse complement strand
CTTCTGGCCCAGACGCTGGCCCGCACGCTGAAGGTGCCCTTCGCCATCGCCGACGCCACCACGCTCACCGAGGCGGGATACGTGGGCGAGGACGTGGAGAACATCCTGCTCAAGCTCATCACCGCCGCCGACTTCGAGGTGCCCCGGGCCGAGATCGGCATCATCTACATCGACGAGATCGACAAGATCGCCCGCAAGGCCGAGAACCTCTCCATCACCCGCGACGTGTCCGGCGAGGGCGTCCAGCAGGCGCTCCTCAAGATCGTCGAGGGCTGCGAGGCGAGCGTGCCTCCCCAGGGCGGCCGCAAGCACCCCCAGCAGGAGCTCATCCCCATCGACACGACGAACATTCTGTTCATCTTGGGCGGCGCCTTCGTGGGCCTGGCCGACATCGTGGCCCAGCGCGTGGGCACCACGTCCCTCGGCTTCGCCAGCGAGCTGCCCGCCTCCAAGAAGGAGTCCGAGGCCGAGCTTCTGAAGAAGGTGCTGCCGGAGGACTTGAACAAGTACGGCATGATCCCCGAGTTCGTGGGCCGCATCCCGGTCATCACGTCGCTGAACGAGCTGTCGGAGGAGGATCTCGTCCGCATCCTCGTCGAGCCGAAGAACGCGCTCGTCAAGCAGTACACCCGCATGTTCGAGTTCGAGGACTCGCGCCTCACCTTCGAGCCGGCGGCGCTTTCCGCCATCGCCCACGAGGCGGTGGAACACGGCACCGGCGCCCGCGGCCTGCGCTCCATCTGCGAGCGCGTGCTCATGGACGTCATGTACGACTTGCCGGAGCACAAGGGCGCCACCTCCGTCACGGTGCGCGCGAGCGATATCGTCGGCGAGACGCGCCCCGAGATCGTCGAGGTCGCCGACGGAAGCGCTCAGGTGGCCCTTTCTGCCTAGGACGGCGGGCCTTCTGTGCGATAATCGCCCAAGGCAATCTGGCGGGCGGCCGCGTGCGTGCCGCCCGCCTTGTTTTATACCGAGCAATCAGGGAAAGCGAGGGCAAGGGCCTATGTCCGAGGACAAGAAGAAGTCCACCGACTACGCCGCCATGGAGCGGCCCATCTTCGAGGCGTGGAAGGACGCCGGCTACTTCCAGCGCACGCCGGGCTTCGGCGAGCACGCGGGGGAGTCCTACACCATCGTCATCCCGCCGCCGAACATCACCGGCGTGCTGCACATGGGGCACGCGCTGAACGACACCATCCAGGACGCTTGCATCCGCCGCGCCCGCATGCGCGGTTTCCAAACCCGCTGGATCATCGGCACCGACCACGCCGGCATCTCCACCCAGACCAAGGTGGACAAGCGCCTGGCCGAGCAGGGCATCTCCCGCCTGGAGATCGGCCGCGAGGCGTTCGTCGAGGAGTGCTACAAGTGGCGCGAGGAGTACGGCACCACCATCGTGAACCAGATCAAGGGCATGGGCTGCTCCTGCGACTACTCCGACGAGCACTTCACCCTGGAGCCGGCCTACGTGCGCGCCGTGCGGAAGCTGTTCACCGACTGGTACCACGAGGGCATCATCTACCGCGGCAAGCGCATCGTGAACTGGTGCCCGCACTGCACCACGGCCATCGCCGACGACGAGGCCGAGTACGTGGACGAGTCGGGGCATCTGTGGTACCTGCGCTACCCGCTCACCGAGTCGGTGGACGGCCTGGAGTACCTGGTCGTCGCCACCACGCGTCCCGAGACGATGTTGGGCGACACCGGCGTGGCCGTCAATCCCAAGGACGAGCGCTTCGGACACCTCGTCGGCAAGACGGTGAAGCTGCCGCTCGTGGACCGCGAGATCCCCATCTTCGCCGACTGGCATGTGGATACCGAGTTCGGCACGGGCTGCGTGAAGGTGACGCCGTCGCATGACCCCAACGACTGGGCCATGGGGGAGCGCGCCGGGCTTGAGCGCATCAACATCTTCGACGAGACGGCCCATGTCGTGGAAGGCTACGGGAAGTTCTCCGGCATGGACCGCGACGAGGCCCGCGAGGCCATCGTGGCCGCCTTCGAGGAGCTGGGCCTGCTCGATCACGTGGAAGATCACGACCATTCCGTCATGACCTGCTACCGCTGCCATACCAAGCTGGAGCCCTGGGAGTCCGAGCAGTGGTTCGTGGCCGTGGACGCCCTGAAGGAGCCGGCGGCCCGCGTGGTGGAGGACGGCTCCATCCAGTTCCATCCGGCTCGCTGGAAGCAGGTGTACCTGGACTGGCTCGCGAACCTGAAGGACTGGTGCATCTCGCGCCAGCTGTGGTGGGGCCACCGCATTCCCATGTTCTACTGCGATGCCTGCGGCTGGGAGGACGCCTCGGTTGAGGAAATCGAGGTGTGCCCGGTCTGCGGCGCGCCGGTGCGCCAGGACGAGGACGTGCTGGACACCTGGTTCTCCAGCCAGCTGTGGCCCTTCGCCACCATGGGCTGGACGGAGGAGGGCATGGACGCCCCGCAGATGCGCGACGCCTACCCGACCCAGGTGCTCTCCACGGCCCGCGACATCATGGGTCTGTGGGTGGCGCGCATGGTCATGGCCTCCATGTACTGCTGCGACGAGACCATCCCCTTCGACGACGTCATCATCCATCCGACGGTCATGGCCGCCGACGGCAAGCCCATGTCGAAGAGCCGCGGCAACGGCGTCGATCCCTTGCGTCTCATGGAGGACTACGGCGCCGACGGCATGCGCTTCGGTCTGCTCATGCAGGTGACCGGCGCCCAGGACTTGAAGTTCAACGAGGCGAAGCTGGAGAGCTCCCGCAACTTCGCGAACAAGGTGAAGAACGCGAGCCGCTTCGTGCTCATGAACCTGGAGGGCTATGAGCCCGGCGCCCCGGAGCCCACCACGCCGGCCGACCGCTGGATCTTCTCGCGGCTGGCCAAGATCGTCGCCGCGGTGGACGCGGCCTACGACAACTTCGAGTTCGGCGAGATCACCCGCGAGCTGTACAGCTTCGTGTGGAACGAGTTCTGCGATTGGTACATCGAGTTCTCGAAGGCGCGCCTGGGGGCCGACGCCGATCCGGCCGACCGCGCCGTGTGCCAGCGCAACCTCGTGTTCGTGCTGGGGCAGATCCTGCGCCTTCTGCATCCCATCATGCCGTTCGTGACCGAGCAGGTCTACGGTGAGATGCCCAAGGAGGCCGATGCGGCCCCGATGCTCATCGTGGCTGCGTGGCCCGATGCGGGCGAGCTCGCCGCCTATGTGGACGAGGACGCCGAGCGGGCCATTGCCATGGTGTGCGAGGTGGTGGGTGCCGTGCGTTCCACCCGGGCGCGCTACGGCATCTCCCCGAAGACGGCGCTGCCCGTGGCCGTGAAGGTGGCCGACGAGGCCGATGCCGTGCTGCTTCTGGGCCAGGAACATCTGGTGCGCCAGCTCGCCAACGTGGAGGAGTTCGACGTGGCCGTGGAGGCTTCCAAGCCCGCCGAGTCCGCTGTGGTGCTGGGAAGCGGTCTGGAGGTATATGTCGTGCTGGCGGGGCATGTGGACTTCGCCGCCGAGCGCGCCCGCCTCGTGAAGGAGCGCGAGGGCGTGGCCAAGGATGCCGCCAAGTTCGAGAAGAAGCTCTCCAACCCTGGCTTCCTGGCGAAGGCGGCCCCCGAGATCGTCGAGAAGGACCGCGCCAAGCTGGCCGACCTCACCGACAAGCTCGCGCGCTTAGATGCACAAATCGCGGAGCTGGGGTAACGCACGAGAGAGTTTGCTATAATGGGCCGACACGTCATCAATTGCACTCGAATCAGAAGAGGTTGATATGAGCGAGCTTCTTGCCCAGCTGTGGACGCCGGAGATGCAGGCGGCCTTCACCGTCGTTTTGGTCCTGCTGGTCATTTTGTACGTGCTTTCCATCGTATGGGTCGTGCGTGACGCCTATCTGCGCGGCACCGCCTGGTACATCTGGGCCGTGGTGGCCCTCGTGCCGGTGCTGGGCTTGGTGGCCTACTGCTTGCTGCGCCCTCCTCTGCTCCAGCTCGATCGCGACGAGCAGGAGCTGGAGATCGCGCTCAAACAGCGCCAGCTCATGAAGTACGGCGAATGCGCCAACTGCGGCTATCCCGTAGAGGCGGACTTTGTCCTGTGCCCGAACTGCCACACGCAGCTGAAGAACCTCTGCATGCGTTGCAACCACGCGCTTGAGCCCTCTTGGACGGTGTGCCCCTACTGCGCCACCCCCGTGGGCGCCCCGGCGCCGCAGGGCACTCGCCAGCGCCGCCCCTCCGGTCAGGCGCGTCAGAGCCGCCCGGCCAGCCAGGGCTAGGCTTTTTTCAACAAGTTAGCCTAAAGGCAGAGCCGCCCCCGTGCGGCTCTGTTTTAATAGGGGAGCATCGGAATCCCGGTGCTTCGAAACGGAGTCGGGGTAGTCAACGCCCCGACGGAAACCGCGCAGGCGCTCTGTGCGCGCCCGGCGCGAGGAAAGGAGTTCCATGAACATCGTACTGCCCGACGGATCCGTCAAGGAGCTGGAAGAGGGCGCCACCGTCGCCGACGTGGCCGCCTCCATCGGCGCGGGGCTCGCCCGCGCGGCGCTGGCCGGCATCGTCAACGACACCCCCGTCGATCTGGACGCCGTCGTCTCCGACGGCGATTCCGTGGCCATCGTCACCGCCAAGAGCGACGAGGGCCTCGAGCTCATGCGCCATTCCACGGCCCATCTTCTGGCCGCCGCCCTCACCGATTTGTACCCCGGCGTGAAGTTCGGCGTCGGCCCGGCCATCGAGAACGGCTTCTACTACGACATCGAGCTGCCCGAGGGCGTGACCGTCTCGCCGGACGACTTCGCCGCCATTGAGGCCCGCATGGCCGAGATCGCCAAGTCCGGCGCCGCCATCGTCCGTCGCGAGGTCAGCCGCGACGAGGCGCGGGAGATCTTCGCCGACCAGCCGCTCAAGCTCGAGCTCATCGACGAGCTGCCCGAGGACGAGACCATCTCCATCTACCAGCTCGGCGACTTCACCGACCTGTGCCGCGGGCCGCACGTGCCCGACACCGGCAAGCTCGGCGCCTACAAGCTCACCAAGGTGGCCGGCGCCTACTGGAAGGGCGACTCGGACAACGAGATGCTCACCCGCATCTACGGCACGGCGTTCTTCAGCAAAAAGGAGCTGGAGGAGTACCTGCACAACCTGGAGGAGGCCGAGAAGCGCGACCACCGCAAGCTCGGGCGCGAGCTGGGCATCTACATGATGGAGCCCATGGCCGGCGTGGGCCTGCCGCTGTACCTTCCCAAGGGCGCGCGCGTCATCCGCACCTTGCAGGAGTGGCTGCGCCGCGATCTGTACGAGCGCGGCTACGAGGAGGTCATCACCCCGCACATCTACAACGCGGATGTGTGGAAGACCTCCGGCCATTACGGCTTCTACCACGAGAACATGTACTTCTTCCAGATCAACGAGGGCACCGATGAGGAGCCTCGCTACTCCGAGTACGGCGTGAAGCCCATGAACTGCCCGGGGCACGTGATCATCTACAAGAACGAGCTGCACTCCTACCGCGATCTGCCGCTGCGCTACTTCGAGTTCGGCACCGTGTATCGCCACGAGATGTCCGGCGTGGTTCACGGCCTGCTTCGCGCCCGCGGCTTCACCCAGGACGACGCCCACATCTTTTGCACCAAAGACCAGGTGGTCGATGAGGTGGTCGCCATCCTGGAGCTGGTTGACTACATCATGGGCACCTTCGGCTTCACCTACGAGGCCGAGATCTCCACGCGTCCGGACAAGTCCATCGGCACCGACGACATGTGGGAGCACGCCACCGAGTCGCTGAAGGAGGCTTGTGCGCGTCGCGGCCTGGCCTACGACATCAATGAGGGCGACGGCGCCTTCTACGGGCCGAAGATCGACATCAAGGTGAAGGACGCCATCGGGCGCACTTGGCAGTGCTCCACAGTGCAGATCGACTTCAACATGCCCATGCGCTTCGGGCTGACCTACCGCACCGAGGACAACACCGAGGAGACCCCCTGGATGCTGCACCGCGCCATCTTCGGCTCCATCGAGCGCTTCCTCGGCATCCTCATCGAGCACTATGCCGGCGCGCTGCCGCTGTGGTTGGCCCCGGTGCAGGTGGCCGTCATCCCCATCGCCGATCGCCACAAGGAGGCGGCGGCCGAGTTCGCCGGCGAGCTGAAGGCCGTGGGCGGCCGCGTGGAGGTCATGGATCAGAACGAGCCCATGAAGGTGAAGATCGCGAAGGCCCAGAGCCAGAAGATCCCCTACATGATCGTCATGGGCGACAAGGAGGTCGAGGAGAAGCTCGTCAGCGTGCGCGAGCGCTCGGAGGGCGATTTGGGCCAGTGGGATCGCCAGAAGTTCATCGACGTGATCAGGGACGCCGCCATCTAGGCCTATAGCCAGAAACTATAGGTAACACCGCGTCAAACGCAAGGCTCCGAGGGTACACTGCCCTCGGAGCTTTTTACGTTCCGAAGGAACGAGCGCGGGATCGAAGGGGCCGGATGCCGAAGGGGGCGGAAGGCCGGTGGCGAGAGGAGATGGGCATGAGGAAAACGTTTTCCACCTACGGTGCCAAGATGCGCCAGGCGAACCGGGAGGCGGTGGCGACGGTCGTCGCGCTCGCGGTCATTGTGGCCGTGTGGCTTCTGGGGGGCATGGGGCTCGCCGGTTGCGGCATTGAGGTGTTCTCCACGCCACTGTGGATCATCGGGGGCACTGTCGGTCCGTGGATCGCGGCCATCGTTTGCGCCGTCGTGCTCGCGCGCTGGGTCTTCGCCGACTTCAGCCTGGACGACGAAGAAGAGGGGAAGGAGGCTCCTCGTGACTAGCCTCGCATCTCTCGTCCCGCTCGTCCTCTTCCTTCTCGTTGCTCTCGTGGCGTCCATCGTCGTGCGTCGCCGCACGACTGCAGCCGGGGGCGGCTTCGTCAACAGCTACTTCATCGGCAACCGTGCCCTTGGCGGCTTCGTGCTGGCCATGACCACCATCGCCACCTATGGCTCGGTGAGCTCCTTTGTGGGCGGCCCCGGCCAGGCGTGGCAGATCGGCTTCGGCTGGGTGTACATGGCCGTGGTGCAGGTGACGGCGCTGGTGCTCCTGTACGGCATTTTCGGGAAGAAGATGGCACTCATCTCCCGCAAGCTGGACGCCGTCACGGTGGTCGACGTGATTCGCGCCCGTTACGGGTCCAATGCGCTCGCGAACTTATCGGCGCTCGTCATCGTGCTGTTCTTCGCCGCCACCATGGTGGCCCAGTTCGTCGGCGGCGCGAAGCTGTTCGAGGCGGTGACCGGGTACTCCTACCTGGTGGGCCTGGCTCTGTTCGGGGTGGCGGTCATCCTGTTCACCACCATTGGCGGTTTCCGCGGCGTGGCCGTGACCGATGCCCTGTGCGGCATCATGATGCTCGTGGGCATCGTGGTGCTCGCCGGGGGCATTTTATCTGCCGGGGGCGGCTACGAGGCCATCATGACCTCCATCAAGGAGACCTCCCCCGAGATGCTTGAGCCCTTCGCCGGGGGCGCCATGCCGCCGTCTCTGTACTTCACGCAGTGGCTGCTCGTGGGCGTGTTCACCTTCGTGCTGCCCCAATCGGTGGTGCGCACCATGGGCTACAAGGACGTGAAGTCGCTGCACCTCGCCATGATCTGGGGCACCGTCATCATCGGCGCCATGATGATCGGCGTCACCTCGCTCGGCGTGCTTACAGCCGGTGTTCTTACGGAGGATCTCGCCGCCTACGGGGGCAGCGTGGACAACATCATCCCGACGGTCATCACGGCCTCGCTGCCGCCGGCGCTGGCGGGCATCGCCATCATAGGACCTGTGGCCGCGTCCATTTCCACGGTGTCGTCCCTGCTCATCTCGTCGTCCTCGGCCATCATCAAGGACGTCTACCTGCACTGGTGCGACGACCGCGGGCACATGCCCTCCCAGCGCTCCGTCGCCCTTTCCAGCCAGGCGGTGACGCTGGCGGTGGGCCTGCTTGTGTTCGTGCTCTCCATCGTGCCGCCGGACGTCATCTGGAAGATCAACATGTTCGCCTTCGGCGGCCTGGAGACGGCGTTTCTGTTCGTGCTCGTCTGCGGGTTGTTCTGGAGGCGGGCCAACGCCACGGGCGCCCTGCTCTCGCTCGCCGGCGGCACGTTGGCCTACTGCGCCGCCATGGCCGCGGGCTTCAAAGTGGCCGATTTGCACCAGATCGTCATCGGCGTGACGGCAGCCGGCGTCCTCATGGTGGTGGGAACGCTCGCTGGCAAGCAGAAAGAAGACGCCCGTATGGACGTCTTCTTCCCGACGGACTAGGGCCGCGATCGGTCAACACAGCGCGCTCGGATCCTTTTCGGGATCCGAGCGCGCTTCTTTTATGAATGGGATTTCGGCGTTCGGGCGTCTTTATACCGCCGAGGGAGCCTCCTCAATGGCCTCCTTGGCCTCCAGAAACTCCGAGGCGGACTGAGCGCAGTTGGCGCCGTCGGCCACGGCGGTGACCACCTGGCGCAGCTCCTTGGTGCGCACGTCGCCGGCGGCGAACACGCCGGGCATCGTGGTTCTGCCCATGGCGTCGGCGACGATATAGCCTCCGCCATCGGTTTCCAGGTCGCCCTCCAAAAAAGCGGTGTAGGGCCTCATGCCGATGGCGATGAACACGGCCGAGGCAGCAAGCACTCGCTCGTCGTCAGTCTTCACGTTGCGCAGCTTGAGTCCCGTCACGCGCCCGTTCTCGCCCGTGATGAACTCCTCGGCAACGCTGTCCCAGCAGAACTCGACGTTGCCGAGCTCGCGCAGGCGCTCATGGTAGATGGCCGTGGCCCGCAGCTTGTCGCGCCGGTGCACCAGGTACACCTTGCGGCAGATGCGCGCGAGGTAGATGACGTCGGCCGCCGCCGTGTTGCCGCCGCCCACGACCACCACGTCCTTGTCGCGATAGAAGTTGCCGTCGCAGGTGGCGCAATAGGATACGCCGCGGCCGCGCAGCTCATCCTCGCGGGGCAGTCCGAGCTGGCTGGCCACCGCGCCCGTGGCCACGATGACCGTGCGGGCGAAGTAGGTGTTGAAGGGCGTGACGAGCTTGTTGGGCTCGGCGGAGAAGTCCACGGAGGTGACGTCTTCCATGATGGCCTTCGCCCCGAAGGAGAGAGCCTGATCGTACATGTCCATGGAGAGCTCGAAGCCGCTGGTGGAGCGGGTGTAGCCGGGGTAGTTCTCCAAGTGCTCGGTTTGGGCGCACTGGCCGCCGGGAGAGAGGCGCTCGAACAGCACGGTGGAAAGTCCGGCGCGGGCCGCGTACAGCGCCGCCGTGAGGCCGGCCGGACCGGCGCCGATGATGGCGAGGTCGTACACCTCCTGGCCCTCGCCGGGTCCTACGGGCTCGCCCATGCGGTTGTCGGTAACTTGTTCAGTCATAGTTGTGGGTCTCCCTCGGGCGGGACCACGGGGTACCTTGATTCGCTCAAACAGTCTTCGATGGTATCGAAGGCGAGGCGATCTTGCGTACTCTGCATCATTGCGCCTTCGATACCATCTGCGGAACTCGCTCGGTCAAGGCACCCCGTGTTCCCGCTGAACATTGCCTCTGTTGAAACTAGAGCATCGCCAAGATGTTCTGCTTGGGCTGGGCGCCGAGGCGCTCGTTTTTGATCTGGCCGTTCTCGAAGACTATGAGGGTCGGCACGCTGGAGACCTGGTACTTGAAGGCCAAGTCCGGGCTTTGATCGATGTCCACCTTGTAGACGGCCACCTGACCCGCCTTCTCGGTCGCGATCTCGTCGATGACCGGTGCCACCATACGGCACGGGCCGCACCAGGTGGCGAAGAAGTCGACGAGCACCGGGGTCTTCGCCTCGAGCACCTTCGTCTGGAACTCGTCAGCCGTCTTGATTACCTCAGCCATGATATCCTCCTAAATGGATGTTCGTATAGCACGGAGTGGGCCGAACTCGCCTTGGCGCGCATCGGCTGGGATCCGCTTGTGCCTGGTATTCTAACCAAAGGCGCCGCCGGCGCGACGCCGCGTCAAGGGGCTGACACGAAATCGTGGCACAGACGGCAGATAATCTGCGGCTGAATCGCTCACGTCTTCAACAGTCTGTCATCGCCGCTTCCTGGATGCCGCCCACATTCGCTAAAATGCCTATAGTGGACTCGAGAGCTGCGCGCGTTCGCGCACCGGGAGAGAAAGGAAGCGTCATGGCGATCGATTTGGTCTCGCTGGCCCTCATATCGCTGGTGTCCGTCGCGTGCCCCATCATCGCCGGGCTCATTCCGGGCAAGCCTATCCCTGAGACGGTGCTCCTTCTTCTGGCCGGGGCGCTGCTCGGCCCTCACGGGCTCGGTGCCATTCAGTCTACCGATGCCATCAACCTGCTGTCCGATTTGGGCCTCGCCTTCCTGTTCCTTCTGGCCGGCTACGAGATATCGCCGAAGAGTCTCACCGG
Organism: uncultured Adlercreutzia sp.; assembly: GCA_902478715.1. Lineage (GTDB taxonomy): Bacteria > Actinomycetota > Coriobacteriia > Coriobacteriales > Eggerthellaceae > Adlercreutzia. The sequence continues at coordinate 5,998 of CABSMC010000061.1, read as the reverse complement.
CACGGAGGGGAAGCGCGGAGCTGCTACCTGGGCGGTCACCTTCGCCATCGCGTTCGTCGTCGTGGCCATTTGGCCGACGCTTTCGGCCTTCGAGCTGGACGGCCTGGCCGTGGTCATCGCGCTCACTACCACGGCCATGGGCACGCTTCTGCCCATTCTGCAGGAGCGCGGCATCCTGGGCACGCGGATGGGGAACGAGATCATCGCCTACGGCACCTGGGGCGAGCTGCTTCCCATCATCGCCATGGCGCTTCTGCTCTCGACCCGGGCCACCTGGCAGACCGTGGTCATCCTCCTCGCGTTCCTCGCCATCGCCGTGGCGGCCGCCGCCGTGCCGAAGATCGCCGAGCGCATCGGCGGCTACGTGCACCGGTTCATCGTTGCCAATGCCAACACCAACACGCAGATGGTCATCCGTTCGGTGAATCTGCTGCTCATCGGCCTGACGGCTGTTTCCGCCGTCTTCGATTTGGATATCGTGCTCGGCGCCTTCGCCGCCGGCTTCATCCTGCGCTACCTCATCCCTGAGGGCGACCAGACCATGGAGATGAAGCACAACGCCATCGCCTACGGTTTCCTCGTGCCGCTGTTCTTCGTGGTGTCCGGGGCGAAGGTGGACGTGCGGGCCATCGGTGCCGAGCCGGAGCTTTTGGGACTGTTCATCCTCCTTCTGCTGTTCGTTCGCGCGCTGCCCATCTTCGTGGGCCTCTCCACGGGACGCGAGTCGCGCACCATGGACGTGCGCGAGCGGCTTACCGTCGCCTTCTACTGCACGACGGCGCTTCCCATCATCGTGGCCGTCACCAGCGTGGCCGTCTCCGCCGAGGCCATGAGCCAGCAGACCGCCTCCGTACTCGTGGCCGCCGGCGGCGTCACGGTGTTCCTCATGCCGCTGCTCGCCTCCGTCATGGCCCATTCGGTCAATGCCGATCTGGGAGAGGCGCTGCACGAAATCCGCGAGCAGCCCCGCGCCGTGGCCCATATTCTGGCCGAGCACCGTCGTCGCGAGCGCGAGCTGCACCGCCAGCTGAAGGCGCGTCTGGCCGCAGCGGGCGCGCGCCATGCCGACACCTTCGACCTCACCGAGCGCTGCCCCGGGGGCGTCTGCAACGTTCCAGATTCCGAAGACGACGGCCATTAAGTAGATAGCGCGCCAGGGTCTTGCCCCTTCTGCTACAATGCAAAGTTGCGCCTTCGGGCGCTTTCCAACACACCCGTTTCACGCAAAGGAAGCACCCATGCAGGAAACTGATATGAAAGAGAAGCTCCAGAAGATCATCGAGGCCTACGACGAGCTGCAGGCCAAGATGGGCGATCCGGCGGTGCTCGCCGATCAGAAGGAGTACAACCGGCTCGCCAAGGAGTACGCCTCCCAAGGTCCGCTCGCCAAGAAGGCGGCCGAGTACGTGGCGGCCATGGACGATTTGGAAGCGGCCAAGGAGATGCTCTCCGACGCCGACATGAAGGAGTTCGCCCAGGAGGAGATCGCCTCCATCGAGGGCAGGCTGCCCCAGCTAGAGGAGGACATCAAGTTCATGCTCATCCCGGCCGACCCGGCCGACGAGAAGGACATCATCGTGGAGATCCGCGCGGCGGCCGGCGGCGACGAGGCCGCCATCTTCGCCGGCGACCTCTACAAGATGTACGAGCGCTTCGCCGCGGCCCAGGGCTGGAAGACCGAGACCATGGACGCCTCGCCCTCCGAAGCCGGCGGTTTCAAGGAGATCCAGTTCAAGGTGAAGGGCGATCATGTGTACTCGGTCATGAAATTCGAGTCCGGCGTGCACCGCGTCCAGCGCGTGCCCAAGACCGAGTCCCAGGGGCGCATCCACACCTCCACGGCCACCGTGGCCGTGCTGCCAGAGGCCGACGAGGTGGAAGTGGAGATCAACGAGGGCGACCTGCGCATCGACGTGTACCGCGCCGGCGGCCCGGGCGGCCAGTGCGTGAACACGACCGACTCCGCCGTGCGCATCACGCACCTGCCCACGGGTCTCGTGGTGCAGTCCCAGGACCAGAAGTCGCAGCTGCAGAACAAGATCGCGGCCATGGCCGTGCTGCGCGCCCGCCTTTACGAGAAGATGCTCGCCGAGCAGCAGGCCGCCGAGGGCGCCGAGCGCCTGGCGCAGATCGGCTCCGGCGACCGCTCCGAGAAGATCCGCACTTACAACGGGCCCCAGGATCGCGTGACCGACCACCGCATCGGGTTCAACTCCACCTACAACGGGGTGCTTCTGGGCGACAACCTGGGAGATGTGATCACGGCTTTGCAGGCTGCCGACCGCGCGCAGAAACTGGAAGCTGCTGTGTAATGAGCGAATGGACTGTCAAATCTGCCCTCGATTGGACAACTGAATACCTCGAAGGAAAAGGGGATGAGAATCCCCTTCTTTCTTCGCAGTGGCTTCTGGGGGAGGCAACGGGTCTTTCTCGGGTTCAGCTTTATATGAACTACGATCGGCCGCTTTCGGAGGACGAGCGTGGGGTGCTGCGCGACTATGTGCGGCGGCGCGGGGCGGGGGAGCCCTTGCAGTACATCACGGGGGAAGTGGCCTTTCGGCACATCAACGTGAAGGTGCGTCCTGGTGTGCTCATTCCGCGGCCCGAGACCGAGGTGCTCGTGAGCGAAGTGCTTGCGGCGCTGCCGACGCCCGGCCCCCGCGATGTGGCGTGGAACCCCGAGGCCGCCGAGCAGGAGCGCGAGGCTGTCGCCGCCGTGAAGAAGGCCCTGGAGGAGGCGGGGGAATCCGTTTCCCCTTCGGAAAATATCGAATCGAACGAGACCGAGGAAGGTGTCGCCGTAGGGGGCGACCTTGGTCGCCCCTCGTCTGCAGGCATGGATGAGACTCGCAAAAGCCTTCTTGTGGCCGACCTGTGCACGGGATCCGGTTGCATCGCCTGCTCGCTGGCCTACGAGCACCCGGATGTGCGGGTCATCGCCACGGACATCGCCTCAGAGGCGGTGGCGCTCGCCAAGGAAAACGCCGAGGCTCTGGGGCTCGCCGATCGTGTGGCCGTGCTGCAGTGCTCGCTCGGATCCGGCATCGGCGAGAAGCGGATGGGCACCTTCGACGCCGTGGTTTCCAACCCGCCCTACGTGCCCACCGCCGTCATGGCCGGCATCCCGCGCGAGGTGGCCGACTTCGAGCCGACGCTCGCTCTGGACGGGGGCGCCGACGGGCTCGACCTGTTCAGGCCTCTGGCCGCCTGGGCCGCCCGGGCCCTGAAGCCCGGCGGCGTGCTCGCCTGCGAGCTGCACGAGGGCCATATGGATGCGGCCCGCGCCGTGGCCGAGGCCGCCGGATTTTCCGACTGCCGCATCGTGGACGACCTCGCCGGTCGCCCCCGCGTGCTTGTGGCGAGACGCTAGGAAGGACAACGCTCATGGCCCTGGAAAACCTGAGAGAGATGTTGGATGCAGCCCAGGCGATGATGGGAGAGCGCCTCGGCGCATTCCGGCCGGAAGTCGGTCTCATTTTGGGGTCGGGGCTCGGCCCTCTGGCTGAGCGCATCGCCGATCCGATCTTCGTCCCCTTCGGCGAGGTGCCCGGCATGGGCGTATCCACGGCCAACGGGCACGTGGGGCGCTTCGTGGCCGGCGAGCTGGGCGGCAAGCGCGTGCTCGCCATGCAGGGGCGCCTCCACGGCTACGAGGGCTATACCGCTCAAGAGGTCGCCTTCCCCGTGTGGCTCATGGCCCGGCTCGGGGTGGCCACGCTTGTCACCACCAACGCCGCCGGCGCCATCAACGAGTCCTTTCATGTCGGCGACTTCTGCATCATGACCGACCAGCTGAACTTCACGGGCCGCAACCCCGTCACGGGCACCGAGCCCGACGCCATGTCCCCGCGCTTCTTCAGCATGCTGGACGCTTACGATCCGTCTCTGCGCCAGCTGGCCCGACAGACCGCCGAGGCGCTGGCCATCCCCGTGCAGGAGGGCGTCTACCTGGGCCTGCTCGGCCCCTCCTTCGAGACGCCGGCGGAGATCCGGATGTTCCGCTCTTGGGGCGCCGATACCGTGGCCATGTCCGTGTGCGAGGAGGTCATCGCCGCGCGGCATGTGGGCCTGCGTGTGCTCGGCATCTCGCTCGTGAGCAACATGGCCTGCGGCGTTGAGGGTGCGAACCCCTCCGACGAGGAGGTTCACGAGGTGGCCCAAACAAGAGAAGCCGACTTCTGCCGGCTCCTCGAAGGCGTCCTGCAGGCGATGTAGCTCCGCGCCGCCGCTGGCTAATCCCGCGCAAGCGCGATGGTGCGCGCGTCGGCGGGAATGTCGGCGCCCCAGTAGAGGATGCCCTGTTCGGCCAAGTCGCGTCCGATGGCGGCATAGCCCCGGGCCGCCTCGCGGTTGCCCTCGATCTCCTCCAGGGTGAGCTGGCGGCGCACCTTCGCCGGCACGCCCACCACGAGCGACCCCTCCGGCACCTGCGTACCCTCGGTCACCAGAGCGCCGGCGGCCACCAGCGAGTTCGCGCCGATGACGGCCCCGTTCATGACGACGGCCCCCATACCCACGAGCACGTTGTCTCCGAGCGTGCAGCCGTGCACCACGGCCCCGTGCCCGATGGTCACGCCGCGGCCCACGATGCAGTCCTGGTTGAAATCGAGGTGCAGGCAGCTGCTCTCCTGCACGTTGGAGCCCTCGCCCACGACGATGCGGCTGCCGTAATCGCCGCGCAGGGTGGCGTTGAACAGGATCGTGGCGTCTTTGGCCACTTCCACGTTACCCACCAGCGTGGCGTTGGGGGCGATGCGCGACTCGGGATGTACGGTGACTTGGCGGTAGTCCATGGGGTCTCCTCGCGACGAATTCCAAAGGTCAGCCCCACATATTACTGTTCTTCGGAAGCGGCGAAAACACCCAAACGGTTGGAATCGTTGCGAAGATCTGCGGCGCGCCCGTCTTTTTTAGGCCTCATGCACCGTGAAGGCGAGGGCGGCGGCGCCGGTGATGTCGCCGAAGGCCCATCCCTTGGCAGAACGGCTTGCACTCGTCGGGTCGTGCAGCACGATGCGGGAGTCCTTGTCAATGTCGTCGAGCACCACCACCGAGGCGGCGGGCGCGAAGGTGCCGGGCTGGGTGACGACGAGCACGGGCACGTTCGAGACGATGGCGTGGCGCAGCGTCCGGTCGTCGACGGCCATGGGCTCGACGGCGAGCCCGAAGGCGGAGCCCGCTTGCTGTAGGAAGGCGCCGATGGTGTCGACGCCGGCGGCCGTGAGATCATGGTCGGTGGCCCATTGCGCGAACTCGACGGGAGTGTAGGTGGTGTCGCCGGTCGCCGCCACATAGGCCATGGCCAGGGACACCGGCGCCGCGCCGGTGGAGGCGAGCGTGGCCTGGCCGTAGGGCACATCGGCCCAAGAGGTGTCGCTTTGGTATAGCGAGGGCACTACGCCCTGCTCCCACCGATCCACGGCCGTGCTCTGGGCGGCGCCCGCATCAGCGGTGGCGTAGGGCGAGTCGGCCGCTGCCGGCGCCGGCAGCAGCCACCAATAGGCCAAAAGCGCCACAAGGAGCAGCACCAAGGCCGCGGCCACCGCGAAAATCGCCAGACGCAGCCCTTGGTGGGCCCGCATCATGGGAACGAGCCCCTGGGCCTTCAGCTCGGAAAGCTGCGGATGGTTCGAGGCATAGGCACGGAAGGCGTGCCATGACGGCGTGAGCATCGGATGCTCGGCGCGGTCGGTCAGTTCGAGGGTGACGGGGTCGGGAACGAAGTTGCTCGCGGCGACGGTGCGCGGGTGCAGCGAGGCGGCGCGGACGGGGCGCCTCGCTTGCCCAGTGTCCTGCGGCCGCGCGGCGCCCTGGGGGCTGGCTGCAAGGGGAGGGCGCGGAGAGCGGGGTTTCGGCTTCGCTGTGGAACCGCTCGGAGGGACGGTACCGGTAGCCGACAGCTTGCGACGATGGACGATGGCGGTACTCATGGCCGTATCCTCTCCTGAATAGACGTTTCCCTTTCCCGACCAGTTTACGGAAGGGGCGATCGGCGGGG
>CABSMC010000060.1 GCA_902478715.1 uncultured Adlercreutzia sp. | reverse complement strand
TGGACATCTGGGACTCTCTGGCGCTGCACGAGGACGAGGTCATGGCCATCGAGCCCATCGAGATAGCCGCCATCGCATAAGCCGAAGTCGGGCAGCAGAATTGACCTGGAGGAGATTCGCGGCATCGTCAGAAGCCCAGGCATTCACGAAGCCGCTGCAAGACTCGCGCAAAGGCGCAGATCCGGCAGCGGCTTCGCATCGACGCTCTTTATCGTTGGCTTACCCCAGAAGCGCGGTCACCTTTCCGGTGAACCCGTCCAGTAGTACCTTCTTGTCCTCACGTTGCCGTCAGGCTCAGCCAAGCCTTCCCCTACTAGCGCCTTGAGATACTTCGCAGCAGTCTTCGGAGAGATGCGCGCACCCTCGGCCGCCTCGACAGCCGAGAGGGAGCCCCGCTCCTTCTCGGAATCCAAAATACGGGAAGAAATAAGGGAATAAGGGAAAAAATAGGAGAATAAGGGAAAATAAGGGAACTACAGAAGAGCTCCTCGCGATCCCGCGATTTCATTTCGAGAAATGGGGGCTCCTTCCAGGAGATGCACTGCCCTGCAACGTAGCCCACGGCGAGAAGCGGGACTTGAGCCCGGAGATGTGCCTTCGTCTGGGGTGCCTGTTCGGCACGACGCCCCAGCTTTGAATCATCATGCAGTTGAAGATGGACATCTGGGACTCTCTGGCGCTGCACGAGGACGAGGTCATGGCCATCGAGCCCATCGATTTTTGAAGGACGCCGTCCGCAAGGCGCGGGAGACGCCATTCCTAGCCTGAAGTTTCGCCTGAATGCGAGAGAGCAACGCTCACCCTAGAGCGCTCTCGCTTTTTTGCGGCCTGGCCAGAACGAGAAAACACGGAAGGGCCGCCGAGAATGACGGCCCTTCGGAAGGAGGGGCAGTTTGACTTTCAGCTACGTGCTTCGCACGCTTTTAGCGAAGGACTCCCTCGAAAACTAGGCGATCTGCGCCATGCCCTCGGCAATAGCATCGTCAGCCTTCTGGAGCTGCTCGACGCTCTTGCTAAAGTTCATAGCAGCCATGGAACCGTCGGTGGGACGCATCGCGGTACCCTGGTACAGGAAGTACACGTTAGCGAGGTTGTAGGCATCCTTGGCGGCCTGCAGCTTTGCCTCATCGGCGTTGCCGGCGGCCACAACCTCGGCCAGCTTTGCGTGGAACTCATCCAGCTTAGCCTTGGTAGCCTGCTGAATCTGCGCGAGCTCGTCCATCTTGCCCTTGGCGAACGCAACCATGGCGTCAGCATCCTCAATGCCCTGGCTCTTGTGGCACGTGAGGCACTTTTCCAACGCCGCCGGGTTCTCAAGCGGCGATTGCGTCATGTTGTGGTGCGTGTAAGTGGTACCGTCGGCAGCCTCGGTCTGGGGCATATGGCAGTCCGTGCAGGTGAGACCCATCTTCTGATGGTTGCTATCCTGGAAAAGCTCCAATTCTGTGCAAGCATCCGTGAGATACAGCACCGTATCAATTTCGGGGTCAAGCATGGGAACGCCTACCATGCCGGCACAAATCGTCGTTTCAGTAACTGGGTTCGCCTCGTAGTACTCTTTCATGGCGCGGAGCATCTCTTCGGGCTCGAAGCCATATCTATACTGGTCGATGCCCTTGTTCGCATCCTCGAGGTAGGCCGCGCCGGGGAACATGGCGTGGCACTGCCCGCATACATAGTCCTCAGCAGGGAACAGTGCTTTGGCGCTCGCGGAGGTAGCATCGCCATAGGCGTTGCCGCCCTCTACTTTGCCTTCGCCAGGATCGCCTACGTGGCAATTGGTGCAATTGGACCATTCCATCTCGTAGTCAGAGGCGTTTTTGTCGAGAATCACCTCGCCTTGTTCGTTGTAAATAGTTTGGAAGTCTTCGCGGGCGTGGCAGGCGGCGCAAGCCACTGCGGCGTCTTCCCCTCCGAAGGCCTGCTGACTTGCCCCCGCGAAGGCGTCGTAGGTGTGGGCCATCTTAGCTTCCATGTAGGTGTTTCCCTCATTGGGATAAGCAGTCACCCACTCAGCGAGCGTCTTTTTGACTACCTTCTCCGGCTCAGCGGCTTCTTGTCCTGGCTGCTCCTGCTGAACCGGCTCCTGCGCGGCACCGGTATCCGCTGTCTGGGTCTGGGCTGCGCAACCAAGGCAGCCGACCAGCGCCACAGCTGCTACCACCGTACCGGCAAGAGCGATTTTTCTCGGTTTCATGGCTTTCATCGCTTCCTCCTCTCATCGGTCATTCGAACGATGTAACCTTCCAACCTTCAGGGGCCATGTTAGAGGAGATCCGATCGCGGACAGCCACTATTGCGCTTTCGCAACGGTCTTTCTCTCGCCATCGCAACCTTTGCGCAAGCTATCGGCGAAGCTATTCCTCAAAAATCACCCCGCTCCCCGTCTCCCTCATCGGCTAGCCGGTAGCCGCAATGCCACACCGTCTGCACGTAGCGCGGCTCACTCGGATCCGGCTCTATTTTGGCTCGAATGCGCCGTATGTATACAGAAATGGCAATGGAAGAATCCAGGTATTCCTCGCCCCAAATCTCCTCGATAAGGTCGCGCTTGCTGTACACTTCCCCCGGATGCGATGCGAGCACCGCCATGATCCTCGACTCCTTGGGAGTAAGCTCGATTCGCTTTCCTGCCAGACGCACGTTTCCCGTACGCACATTCACTTCCAAGTCGCCCATCTGGTACAACTCGCGCTGAGGCGCGGACGTCGCGACTTCCGTCGCAATTTGCGCGCGGCGCAAGAGAGCCCCCACGCGCAGCCGCAGTTCCTCTCCGCTGAAAGGCTTTACCAGATAGTCGTCGCCGCCGATGCCATAGCCAATACGCTTGTCCACAATGTCGCCTTTGGCCGTGAGAAACAGCACCGGCGTAACACGATCATGCTCGCGAATGCGCTCGCACACCTGAAAGCCATCGAGCAGCGGCATCATCACATCGAGAATGATCAAATCAGGCCGTGTATCCTGAAACAGGCACAGTGCCTCTTGGCCATTCGCCGCTCGCAAGCAACGATGGCCATCTTTAGCGAGCATCTTCTCAATGGCACTGCTCGAGCTGTTGTCATCGTCGGCAATAAGGATCAACGCGTCACGATGGCTCATGGTCTCCTCCTTCACAGGAATACGGCCGATCGGCTGAAGACCCGCCAGTCAGGGAGATCCTCATATCGCGGACATCTTCATTTTCTTCAATTTCATCGGGAATAGCCGGCAGAGGCAATTCGACGGTAAAGCAGCTGCCTTCCCCTTCCACGCTTTTCACCGAGACATCGCCACCCATCATGGCAGAGAAGTTTCGGACGATAGAAAGGCCGAGGCCCGTGCCCCCTTCGCTCGTCGTCTCCGAGTGGGGAGCGCTCACGAAACGGTCGAAGACGCGATCGAGTTGCTCGGCAGGGATGCCGCAGCCGTTGTCGCGTACCCGGATGATAAAGAGCCCCTCCTTGTAGGCGAGCTGCAGCTCAACCCAACCTCCCGAACCGGTGAACCGCAACGCGTTGTTCACCAAATTCACCACAATGCGGCGCAGCACTTCCTCGTCGCCCAAAAGCAGCGGCGTATCGGGGCACACCACCACCCTAAGCGATACGCCCTTCTTCTTGGCCAGCGGCCCCATGGTGGCCTTCACTTGGCTGGCCAAGTCGTACACATCGAACTCGTCTTGGGCGAGGCTGAGCGTGCCCGCTTCCAGCTTGGCCGCATCAAGCACGTTGTTGATCATCGCCAGCAGCACGCGAGCGTTCGTTTCCACCTCGTTCACCAACGTACGACTATCCGCCGAGTCGTCGGGCACGCGCTCTTTCCACAGCTCCGTGAAAGCGAGAATGGACGACAACGGCGTTTTCAGCTCATGGGTAATAATGGTAAGGAAGTTCGATTGATCCTCGGCTTCATGACGCAACTTCTTGTTCTCATCAACAATGGGGGCGGTAATCCAGGTACGCAGGCCCAAAGCAAGAATCAACGTGACCGACCCCATGAGTACGCAGAAAAACACCACCGTGCCAGCTAGGTCGGCCTTCGCATCGGCAATTATGGAGTCCATGGGCATGACAATAGATACCGCACCGGCTACATCGCCCTCGGCCATGCCCTCTTTCGCATAACCGGTAATGTCCTCCTCCCCCGCTGGATCGCCATGACACGGCAGACACCCCTCATCTACTTCGAGCAGACCCACATAGCGGAAGACCGAGCTGTCTCCTTGATGCTCGAACCCGTAGTACTCTTCGACAGTACTCTCCTCGAAGGCGGCAAGCGCCTTGCGCTCGAAACCATCGGGGGCATCTTCGGTGTTGCGGGGATTTTCGCGAATATAGCGAATTGAGTAGGCAGATCCGGCAGAGAAACGCTTGGCGATGTCTTTGGCCGCCACCGCGCAATAGACCCCCGAGGTTTCGCCCGTTGCACGATTGATCTGCGGCTGGACGGCGTCGATATAGTCCCAAGCAGCCCCAATCTCCGCCGATAGCACGCGGGCTTCAGCGAGGGCGCGCCGCTCGTTCTCGATGCTTTGGGCATGGTAAGACCAGGCGAGGTACACGCACAATACAAGTACGCTTACCACACCGGCAAGCAGAAAGAACTTTTTCGCAAGACGGCGTCGCTCCAATCTAACCCCTTCTCATGGACTGACGACCGTTCTATTGTAGCGATTCGCTCCTTACGCTGCGCCCTGGCAACTGTTGCAAAATCGCAATAATCGAGCATGAGCGTTGAAATGCAGAGCGGCACGAGCTCTTTTGCTAAAGCCAGAGGGTGAAATTGGCGATGGCGGCCAGGATCAACAGCATCGGCAAAAGCCAGCGGCAAGGCCCGGTCTCGTGGCGAGAGGCCAGCAAAGCCGTTGCAAATGGGCCGCTCCTAGCACCATGTGCCGAGGATCTCTTGCGCACTCAAGCAGCAGTAGTTCTTTTGGGACGCTAAGAGTGGATTTGCAGCAACAATGTCATACGAGGCGTCATTGCCGTCCTGCATAGCGGCATCGGCCGCCGAAACGCTATCTATAGCGCATAAGTAGAGGTTGCTGCCCTCAAAGGAGAGGCTCTTCCGCAAGCTGATCTCGTAGCGCAGGGGGCTCTCACGCAGTTGAGGAGCATGCGCGTGCTTGGCGGGTTCTAAGGCAAAGCGAGCGACGACCTCGTCTTTCTCCCTTCCCGAAGCGCGACCAAGAGCTTCTACCGCATCGAGCATATCGCGAGACAGCGCATTGAGAACCATCACGCCTTCGCGCTCGAAGTTGCGTTTTACCGCCTTGTCGCCATCCATGCACAGCGTAATCCCGAGTCCGTCGTCCCAATAGAAGTTCATCCAGCTGACAAGAGCAAGGTGAGGCGACCCGTTCTCGCTATAGGTGCTCGCTGCAAAGAGCATCATGGGATGAGGGATGAACTGATTCACGGCAAAAGTAGTGACATCCATAGAGATACTTCCTTACACGAACCGGCGCCTTCAACAGCGCCGGCTTCTCATACATTTGTCCATGCATCGGACTGACTTTCGCGGGGGGGGAGCTGAGCGAAAGCCAGTCCGACACCTTCTCTCGGTAAAGCAGCCTACAGCTTTACCACCGTAGGCGCATTGCCCGTCATGTCGGCAAGGGTCGCCTCACCGTCGGTCAGGTAGAACACTTCGAAAATGGGGTTATCCGCCGTCTGGTATTGATCTTTCAGCAGAGGAATATTCATGCAGGCTTCCTTCACAGTACGGTTGTCCTCGAACACCGCTTTCCCTCCCAGGCGGATCCACTGAAAATCGGGAGTAGACGTGCACACTTCAATGTACGGATTCTCCTGCATCTCGGCAAACACAGTCTTCTGATTGTTGGTACCGAACCACAGCTTTCCTTCATGCTCCATCAGGAACATGAAAGGGCGGCACTTCGCCTTTCCGTCAGAGCCGACCGTAGCCAGATACTGGACGGGGTTTGCGATAAGGAACTCAACGATTTCTTGCATGGCTCGCTCTCTTTCTCTCGGTTGCGATCTGCCGAGAAAACTATATAATGAACTAAGTGCTAATGGAAAGTAGGAACATTTTTGTTATATAGTTTCATTTCGAATCTATAAAGGTAAGGAGTGGTAAATGACAGCATCTTCCACCTATTCTCTTCCCCGTTGCCCTGTTGAAGTCACTCTTTCGCTCATCAGTAGCCGCTGGGTGGTGCTTATTCTGCGCGAGCTTATCTACGGAACGCGACGTTTCGGGCAGATTCGCAAGGCCCTTGGCGGCGTGTCGACCAAGGTGCTCACGCAGAACTTGCGAACCATGGAGGAAAACGGACTACTTACCCGCGAAACCTTCGCCGAGGTGCCTCCGCGCGTGGAGTACACTTTGACTGATCTGGGCCAAAGCCTGAGGCCCGTACTGTTATCGATGGTGGAATGGGGATCTCAGTACGCCCAGCTGCGCGAGCACCGACGCTCTCTGCGCTGCAGCACCGGCGAGGTGCTCATCGTGCGTCGCAGGGACAATGCCTGCGTTGCTTTAAACGAAGAGGGCAAAGAGGTAGCCCACATTGTTCCGACGGATACCGCATGGACAGTTGAGATTGACAGCCCGTATCGGGCGCACGTAGACGAAGCGGCTTTCATTGCCGCCGCTGAGGCCCTCATGCAAAACTAGCCCACAAGTGGCTCACCGAATGGACGATGCAGCAGTCTCCCATGACATTATTTCGCTAAAGCGCAGGTTCCTCGCAGGAGATGCGCCGCCCTGCAGCGCAGCTTGCGCTCTAGCGCAACGCGGCCCGCACTCTTCCCCATGCGAGCCGCGCGAAAGCACGAACCTCTACCCCAGAAGCGCCGTCACCTTTCCGAGCAAAGGCTCGAAGGAGACGCCGCGGTCTTCGAAGTTGGGCTGTTTGGCGGAGATGAGCATGGCGTCGGCCGTGAAGTCGGCGGCGAAGGCCGTGGCCTCGGCCAAGTCGCGTCCGGCCATCACTGCGGCGAGCAGGGTGCTCGCGAACACGTCGCCGGTGCCGTGCAGCATGTAGGGCAGCTTGGCGTTGGTGGTTTCCGTGAAGTCGACGGCATCGCCCCACACGTAGTTGTGGATGAGGCCGTCGCCGTGCTCGATGCCCTTCAGCACCACATTCTTCGCGCCGCGCTCGCGCAGCTCCAAAATCATCTCGCGCACCGTGGCCTCGTCCACGTCGGCACCCTGCCACTCGCGGCCCAAGATGATGGCCGCCTCGGTGAGGTTCGGCGTGAGGATGTCGGCGCCGTTGGCCAGCGTGCCCATGGCTTCCACGAGCTCCGGCGTGTAAGTGGGATACACCTTGCCGTGATCGGCCATAACCGGGTCGACCACGCGCAGAGCTTTCGGGTAGGTCTCCCACACCTGTTTGATGATATCTACCTGCTCGGGGGCGCCGAGGAAGCCGGAATACACCGCGTCCAGTTCCACGCCAATGCCCGTCCAGGCAGCCAGGTAGTCGCCCAAGATGTCGGTAGTGTCGTGCATGTACCAACCGGGGAAGGCGGTGTGACTCGAGAACAAGCCCGTGGGCACCGGGCACACGTCGCAACCGGCAGCGGACAGCACCGGGATGGCCACGCCGAGCGAGCACTTGCCGTAGCCGCACAAGTCGTGGATGGCAGCCACGCGGGGAATGTAGGCGTCTTCGCGTTCGTAGAGGTTCGTCATGGGATTCCCTTCGAAATCGGCCGGCCCACGGGTCGGCAAGGGGCGTTCACTCAATCGCCCCCCATTCTAGTCCTCTTGCGGGCACCCGGCCCTCGTTTTTTTCAATAGACACCCTACCGATTCTCAATGGCGCCGATGTTCTTCAGGGCGATTTCGATGCGGCCGTCCGGGGTGCTGAAGAACTCGATGAAGTCGGAGTTCTCGCCGTATTCAGCCGGGAAGGTGAGCTCGATGCCCGTATCGGTGCGAATCTTGTGGCTCTTGGTGACCCGCTTGGCCACGGCCTTCTCCACCACGACGCGCTCGGGCAGGGCGCCCTCTTCCACGGCGCGATCGAAGCGCTCGGCGACGCGCGGCTGGTCGGCGAACACCTCGCGGCCCAGCTCGCGGGCATCCACCTCGTCGGACTCCTCGGCATTCTCGGCCACGTAGGCCTTTGCCCGCGAAAGCGCCACCGCCGTGTTGGCGCCGAACTCCTCGGCGACCTCTTCCACCACCGTGGTCACCGCTTCCAGCACTTCGCGGCTGGAAGCTTCCATGGAGCACTGCAAAAGGCCGTCGGGGATGATCCAACGCTTCTCACCAGCGATTTCGCGCTCCTTGTCCACGAACCACACGGCCATGTCATCGGCGGAGATGAGCGCGAACGACGCCACCTTCTGCGACGGGTTCGGCAGAATGGCGTGGTGCCGTGCGATGGTGGTGGCGGTGTCGCCGAAATCGTTGCTGCCCACTTCGTGCATGTAGGCCTGACGGCTTTCCAGCAGGATGATGGCGAAGTAGCGCGGGCCGCGGGCCTTGTAAGCGGCCTCGGCCTCCTCGTCGGTCATCTCGCGCACCGTCTGATCGGCGTCGCCTTCGAAATCGACGACGAGCAGGTCGGTCGAGGGCGTCTTTTCCATGCGCGACAGCTCGCCGACAACGAACTCGCCGATCTGCTGGGACAGCCCCACGAAATCACGCTCGCCGCGGAAATAGGAGCGGAGCTCTTCAGCGAACAGGCTGTTTTCTGCGAACGTGCCGCGCTTGCTATCGAGGTTGCCCAACGCGCGCTTGGCCTGGGACGTGACGTAGCGCTTGGCGGCCTTGTTCGAGAAATCCATGGGCACCTGCGCGAACACGTTCACACAGGACACGAAATCGAACACGTGCAGAATGGCATTGTTGATGTTCACGGGACTCCTTCTCGTGGATAACGCCGATCTTTCGTCGTTTTCAAGTCACGCTCTGACCAGGTAAAACTCAAGTTTTCCCAGATCAAACACCCTGTTTGAAATGGCTTCAAAATGACGAAAGATCGGTCGGGACCGATCAGATTGCGCAGCCTATTATAGGGGAGGGATAGGAAAAGGCCATCCGCTAGGGTTCCAACCACACATTCAAATCGACATCGGTGGGAATGCCGGGGACGCTGCCGGCGTTGGTGTACTGCCAAATGGCGAAGTCGAGCGGCGCCGTAGGGGCTTCCACGTCGTACTCGGCGAGCCACACCGGATAGGCGGCACGCAGATCGGAGGCAAGGCGCAGCAGGTCGCGCTGGTTGCCGTAGAGCATGGGCGCGTAGCCGGCCGCAGCGATGACCTCGCAGAACGCGCGGGCGTTGGCGGTCAGCTGCTCGCTCGAAAGATTGTTGGCCCGGGCGCCCTCGATCTCCACGGGCTCGTGGTCGTAGGCGACGTAGGCGAACGTGGCGCCCGCGGCCTCGGTTTCGCGCAGGTTGTCCAGAGCGAACTGGGCCTCCTCGCGGGCCTCGTCCTCGGTCAGCGCCTGGGAGAAGAAATAGGCGCTCACCTGGATGCCCACCTCCCCGGCGCGAATGGCGTTCTGGAAGAAGAACTCGTCGGCGGAAAGCGCGCCTTCCGTAGCACCTCGGTTGCCGATGCGGGCGAAAGCGAACTGCACGCCGGCGTCGGCCACGGCAGCCCAATCGATGTCGTCGCCCTGATGCTCCGACACGTCGATGCCCCAGCGCGAACAGAGCGCATCGTTTTCGTAGTACGCCAGCTTTTCGCCATCGCGCACGAGGCCGGACCAGTCGTAGGGACTCACGTAGGGCTCGATGGCAGCAACATTGGCCGACTCAGATGTCGACCCACAGCCAACGAGCAGCCCAGCCGCGGCGCACGCCGCTGCGCACGCCGCACCGGCTACGAAACGCCGCCGTGTCAGCATCACGGTCTGGGGCGCCCGCGCCCCATCTATGTTGCAACCATTCCGTATCATGGGCATTATTGTACGGCAGGAAAAACCTACTTCCGCAAGTTCCCAAACAACCCCCGCAAAAGTTGCCGGCTCGTCTCGCGGCCGATCTGACCGATAACGGAGCTGACCGTTTTCATGGCCTGCTCGCGCTGTTTCTCGGCAGCTCGAGCGGCGCGCTCGGCTTCTTTCTCGGCCGCTTTTTGGGCACGCTCAGCCTCTCTTTCGGCAGCCTTGACAGCACGCTCTTCTTCCTTGGCTGCGGCTTTTGCGGCCCGGTCGGCTTCGGCGGCCTTCTGCTTCTCGAATTCGGCGCGCTCCTTTTCCAGCTGGGCGCGCTCGGCAGCCAGCGCGTCGGCCTCGACAGCGGCGCTCTTCTCGGCGGCGAGCTTTTCGTAGGCGCTCTCGCGGTCGATGGCCTCGCCGTACTTCTCCACCAGATGCGCCTGGGCCACGCCGATCGCCTCCAGCGTCGCCGCATCGGCAGCGGCCATGCGGCACTCCGGGGGCAGCACGCGCGCCCGTTCCACAATGCTCGGCTGGCCATCCTCATTCAGCAGCGACACGAGCGCCTCGCCGGTGCCCAGTTCCAGCAATGTCTCGGCGGAATCGAAAGCCGGATTCTCGCGGAAGGCCGCCGCTGCCGCGCGCACCGCCTTCTGCTCGGCGGGCGTGTAGGCGCGCAGCCCGTGCTGGATGCGGTTGGAAAGCTGCGCGAGCACCTCATCGGGAATGTCGGCGGGCGACTGGCTGACGAAGTAGACGCCGACGCCCTTGGAACGGATGAGCTTCACGGTCTGCACGATTTTGTCGGTCAGCTCCTTGGGCATGTCGTCGAACAACAGATGCGCCTCGTCGAAGAAGAACACGAGCTTGGGCTTGGGAAGGTCGCCGGCCTCGGGCAGAAGTTCGTAGATTTCGCTGAGCATCCACAGCAGAAACATGGCGTACACCTGGGGCGATGCCATGAGTTTCGCGGCGTTCAGAATGTTCACGGTGCCCTGACCCGCATCGTCGGTCACGAGCCAATCAGTGATATCCAGCGCCGGTTCGCCGAAGAAGATGTCGCCGCCGGCTTCTTCCAGCGTGAGCAGCGCGCGTTGAATGGCTCCCACCGACTGCGACGACACGCGGCCGTACAAGGCTTCCACCTCACTGGCGTGCTCGGAGAGATACCCGAGCATGGCGCGCAGGTCCTTCAGATCGATGAGCAGCATGCCGTTATCGTCGGCCATGCGGAAGGCGATGGCCAGCACGCCGCGCTGCACGTCGGTCAGCCCCAGCAGCCGCGCCAGCAAGTCAGGCCCCATGTCGGAAATGGTAATGCGCACGGGCACACCGTCGCCGCCGAGCATGTCCCACAGACGCACGTCGCAGCCCCGAGGCTCCCAGCCCACAGCGCCCAGAGCGGCCGCCCGCTCGCGCACTTTCTCGGTATCGTCGCCGGGTTGGGCCATGCCGGTGACGTCGCCCTTTACGTCAGCCATGAACACAGGGACGCCGGCCTGGGCGAACCCCTCGGCCAGCACCTTCATGGTGACGGTCTTGCCCGTGCCCGAGGCTCCCGCAATAAGCCCGTGGCGGTTCGCCTGGCTCAGCAGCAGGTAACAGGGGTTCTCGCCCTGCGCCACCTTGATCTTGTCGCCTTCGAGCATGGGGGCCTCCTAACCGGTCGGGGCAAACGTCGCCTCCATAGTACGGGAACGCCCCCGCCGCCCGGCCGCCTCGCGCCAACCCGTTGGCATACCGTAGGCTTGCCAGCTAGGCGGTCTCGCCGGCGAGGTCGCGCTACCAGTGAGCCACGCCGCCGCCCGGCCGCACTGCCAGCTAGGCCGCCCCGCCGGCATCGTCGCGCAGGGCCGGCGATAAGTAGTACCCTTCGGCGGAAAAGCGCTTCTTGTAGGCGAGAAAGCAAATGATCACAACGGAGAGAGTCGTGGCCGCCGAAATCATGAGCAGCACGACGATCTGATACTTCGCCGCAATAATAGGGTCGGCACCTGCCAGAATCTGGCCGGACATCATGCCGGGAATCTGCACGATGCCTGCCGCCGACAACTGGGCTAAAAGCGGCGTCATGCCGGCGCCCACCGCCGCCTTGATGGAAGGGAACGCCGATTCGCGCGGGGTGGCGCCCAAAGCCACCATCATGTATATCTCGTTCGCACGAGAATCCATGCTGGCGAACAGTCTATCGGTGGCCACCGCTGCCGCGGCCAGCGTATTGCCGAGAATCATGCCCGAGATGGGCACGAGCTGCATGGCGTTGTACCACGGATCGGCGTGGATGATGCCTTCCACCACGATGAACGCGATGACCATGGACGACACGGTGATGGAAAGGAAGACGTCGGCCCAAAGCCCCCGTACGACCTTGTTCGTGCGGGCCGTGGCGATCTGCGTTGCCGCAACGCACATGCCCAATAGCACCAGGCACACGAGCCACCACGTCTGGTACTTGAAAAGGTAGCCCAGAAGCAAGCCCATGGCGAGCAGCTGCAGAAACGCCCGCACGGTGGAGACGGCGATGCGGCGGGTCTGCCCGAGTCCCATGCGCCACGACACGATGCCCGCCACCAACATGAGCAAGCTTGCGCCCACCAGTTCCACGTATCCGATGTTCACCACGCCGCCAGTCATCGGGAGCCTCCCTTTGCAGAGGAACCGACCGGCTTTCGGTCGGCCGACGAAGACTGCAAGGATGGCGAGCCGCTCCTTGGCGATGCGACTGGGTCGAATGCGGAACCAACAAGAGAGGAAACACCGGAAGGCGCGCTGGGCACCGCCTTCAACTTCGCAAGCACTTCATCAGCTCGCGAATCGCATCCTTTCCCCGCGCTTGCAACGGGTGCGTTGTCGACCGTGATCTCATTTTGATGGTAGGTCATCTTCCCATCGGCCAGCGTGAACACCCCGTAGGCGTAGCCGTCTTCGGCCCGATGGCGGATGCGCAAGCAGGTGGCCCCGCCCGCGAGCATCGCCCGCGTAAGCCGACTGACGGCCACGGCCGACTCCTCATCAAGCGCCGCTTCCACCTCATCGAGCAGCAGCACCGCCGGACGCGTGGCGAAGGCCCGCAGCAACGCCACCCGGGCAAGCTGCCCGCCCGAGAGCTGAGCCGCCGCGTGATCGAGCGTCACGCCATCAAGCATCGCCAGCGAAAGCATCTCGTTCAGCACGTCGTCGTCGGGCTTCGGCGAGCCGGCGTTCACCTTCAGCGTCCAGGGAAACAGCAGGTTGTCACGCACCGTGCCGGGCACCAACGACGCAGCCTGAGGCACCAGGCACACGCGCCGGCGCCATTCCATCGGCTTGAACCGATCAACGGGAACACCCTCGAGCGCCAGCGTGCCGCCCGAGCGCGGCAGCATGAGCGCGCACGCGTTCAACAGAGTGGACTTTCCCGATCCGGAAGGGCCCGTGAGGTTGTACAAGCAGCCCGCCTCCAGCGAGAAACCCACATCCGCAAAGGGCGCGAACGGCTGCCCGTTGCGACGAAACTGCACCCCGATATGTCCTGCCTCGAATAACGCCATGCAAGCATGATACCCGACCCCGCGATCTCCGCAACAAGTGCCCACCGTTTGTGACCCAGCCGCTATGCGAGCGCCTGCACGCGCTCGACCATACGAGGCGATTGCCGTAGTAAGATGGAACCAGAAACGCACGACAAGCGCGAAAGCGACGAAAGCGAGGCGGCATGGTTTACGACGAGAGGGACATTCGGAAGGCGCAGGCGCTGGACATCGCCCAGAAGATGCTGGTGGCAGCGCGGACGGCGCCCAAGGGCAAGGGCGTCGATGTCGTGGAATGCGCCGTGGTGGACGGCGACGATTTGGAAGCGCTCGCCTGCACCATGGAGGCCATCGGCGAGGAGCGCGGGTTCGCATTTTTCCTGCGCGACGCTGGTTGTGTGCGCAAAAGCCTCTGCGTGGCGCTCGTGGGCACGCGCGAGAAGGCCCAGGGGCTCAACTGCGGCCACTGCGGTTTCGCCACCTGCAGCGAGCGCACGCCAGGCGTTCCCTGCGAGGTGAACTCCGTAGACGTGGGCATCGCCCTCGGCGCCGCCGTGTCGCGCGCTCAGGCCTTCGGCGTCGACACCCGCATCATGTTCTCCGCCGGCCTAGCCGCTCAACAGCTGGGCCTGCTCGGCGAAGGCGTGGGGCAGGTGTACGCTATCCCGGTAAGCATCAGCTCCAAAAGCCCGTTCTTCGACCGCGGGTAGGTCAGCTGCGGTCGCATCCGCTCCAGCATGTTCCAGAAATCGCACCATAATCGCGCCATGGCGCGATTCAGAGAGGAGAGCCACCTATGACAGACCACGCACTCGCAAGTTTCGAAGCGAAGGACGGCACGGGCCGGTGGGAGGTTTTCACCTGGGGCATTATCGCCAACGGCCAGCGCTACCATTTCACGAAGCAGTCCCATATCGTGTGCGCCGGCCTGCCGGGGCGCACCGAGAAGCACGTCTACCAAACCGAGGAAGACGACGGTTTCGGCCTGTGGGCGGCGCTCGCCGTCTATCAGGAGACCGGCAGCCTCACCGACGCCGGCCTCGCCGCCTGGGCCTTAGGCGGCCCGAGCATTGAAACCCGCATCGACACGCGGGAGATCCCCGGCAACGTGACGCTCTCCATCGGGCACTTGCGCCGCGGCCGCGATGCCAACCTCTCCCTGCGCTACCGCGAGGACGGCCGCTGGGTTCAAGTCGGCGCCATCCAACACTTCGCCGACATCACCCTCGCCGCCATCACGGCCTACCGCGCAGGCGCGCTGTAACGGCGCTGACGCTCAGGATTTCTGAATCCCTACAAAATGCAGTATGAAGAATCGCAAAAGTGCATAAATTAGCAATTTGAAGATGCTAAAAAGTGCAGCGGGCCGCTTTAACTGCGCCTCAACGACCCCCTAAAGAGCCGGCCGCTCCCCCGTTTCAACATAGCGATCAATGTCGGCAACCATTAGGTCGGGCGACTCTATGTGGTAGAGAAAGTAATTGTCCAGCACATATTGCGAGAGTCCTTTTTCGCGAAAGAGAGCCGCCACCTCCGGACCCGTCAGCCCCTTCGCCTGCCGATAGTACTCGATGGCGAACACGAGAAACCGCATTTCCTTGCTCATGACTGCTCCTCCGGGTCGTCGAAGAAGCCGCGCTCCACTTCCTGCCGGTACAAATCTGCCAGAGCCGCTGAGCTGAGATGCCACAGCCCGCTATCGGGATTGCGCAGCAGCTCATAGAAGCTCGACGCAAAGAACTCCTCGATCTGGCAAGGCTCGGTGAAACCCAGCCGCTCAAACAGGCCGGGAAGCGTCGCCGTGCCGAGCAGCACAGACAGCTGCTCCGGAGACTTAGCCATTCGCCCTCACCTCTCAACAACCCGCGCCGACTCAAAGGCCAGCATCTCTAGCGCCTTATCGTTGCAGAAAAGTATCTGCGTGAAAAGCTCCTTAATCTTTAGCATCTCCAAAGCAGCACGAGCCGTGATCTGCCCCTGCTCGTAGAGCGTTACCGTTGTGAATACGTCATCGTTCGCCACGGGCCCGATGATAATATCCACTTCCAGAGCTTTATCGCGACCTTGCTTTCGGTTGTGCACGACGAATTCAAGCCACTCTTCATTAGGTTCGGAAAATTCGAGAACGCGTAGCTCGCGTCTGGCTCGCTCCATATCGCATTCGTAGCTATTCAGCGTCGGCGCCCCCTCCATACCGCGGCGCACAAAAGCCTTGCGAGCGAAATCCTCCGCCTGGGCAAGATTTGTCGTGGCGTAAAACCCTGTTCTGAAATCTAGGTAGGGAGAACGGTTCACAACCTTCGGCTCACTGACCGTTTGAGTTGAAGCATGGTATAGCCGCATGAAGTTCTCGCCTTTCGAACTGAATTCACTTGCTCGACATCAGAAACAAATTAAAGGCAGATCCGATGATACCAGAATAACCTACCACCCAATCTCCTCGTACACGAGGCCGTGGGCGTCCTTGAGATGGGCGAAGAGTTCGGCGCAGTCGTAGACAGGGATGGTCGAGCGCTCGAAGTCGGCCTGGTTGCGCGTGATGATGGCACAGGCGCGCAGCCTCTTGGCGCACTGGTAGAGGCAGGCGTCCTCGAAGTCGGGCCACGACGATTCCAGCGCGCTCTCGATATCGTGCTCCCCCAGCGTGCAGATGCGCGCCAGCCGCTAAGGTTCAGCGGGGCTCGCCTTGTCTATTGATTTCGCCGAACGGCTACTCCCGCCGTGCCCTTCTCGTCCATATAGGCCGATCCGGCTCGTCGAACTCAAGAAGCTTCGATGTCGCACTGGTGGCCCGATCGAAGATCCTGTTGATGCCCGAGGCCTCGAGCACGTGCCTGGCGACGCTCCCCATCTTGTCATAGGCCATTATCGTGAGCAGCACATCGGCCAGAAGCTTCTCGTAGTCCTCGGCACACAGGTACGGCTCAGCGAGGTCGATCATGGCAGCGTAGTCCACGATCGGGCTACGCTTGCCGATCTTCGCGCAGTAGAGCCTGTCATCGTGGGCGCAGATATTCCTGAACTTGACGATCGGGCCAAGCGAGAGACGGGCGTCCTTCGGGTCGAAGTAAGGGTTTTCCCCGCCGAGCC
>CABSMC010000059.1 GCA_902478715.1 uncultured Adlercreutzia sp. | reverse complement strand
CGGGTGGTTTCTTGCCCGCCGCGCTTCGCGCGCCGTGCAGGCTCACGAGCCTGAACCAAAAGAGCCGCCCGGAGGCGGCTCAAAGGCAGGACGAGAGACGATCTACACGTCAAGCTCCATATAGGTGTCGAAGTCGTCGGTGACTTCCTTGCTGGGCGCGGGCGTGAGCTTGGAGACCACCACGATCACGAGCAGCGCCAGCAAAAAGCCGGGGAGCAGCTCGTACACGGCGAACCAGCCGCCGAGCGGGGCAATGAGGTTCTTCCAGGCCACCACCGTCACTGCACCGGTGAGCATACCGGCCACCGCGCCCGGCAGCGTTGTGCGGCGCCAATACAGCGAGCACAGCATGAGCGGGCCGAAGGACGCGCCGAAGCCGGCCCAGGCGTAGGACACGATGTCGAAGATGGAGGAGTTCTGATCCATGGCCAAGAAGATGCCCAGAAGCAGAATGACCGTCAGCGTAATGCGGGCCACGATCATGACCTGGTTGTCGGTGGCATCGCGCTTGATGAGGCCCTTGAAGATGTTGGTGGCCACCGCGGAACCGGAGATGAGCAGGTAGCTGGAAGAGGAGCTCATGGCCGCCGCGAAGATACCCGAGACCACCAGGCCGCAGAAGAAGCTCGGCAGCAGCATCTTCGACAGCACGATGAACACGGACTCGGCCGCCGACTGGGTGAGGAACTCGGTCGGGATGACCGCGCGGCCGATAAGGCCGATGCACACCGCCGAGGACAGGGAGACCACGAGCCAGATCATGGCGATGATGCGCGACTTCTTGATCTCGTCGGAGTGGCGAATGGACATGAAGCGGATGAGCACCTGGGGCATGCCGAAGTAGCCGAGACCCCATGCCAGGCCGCTCACGATGGTGATGATGCCGTAGGTGCCGGCCGGACCGAACATGGGCTCGTTGCCCTCGATGAGCTGGTTGCCCGCCTCATCGAGCAGGGGCGTGGCAATCTCGGTGCCGGAGAGGAAGCCGGGAATGTTCTGCAGGAAGGTCACCGTGTTCTCAACGCCGCCCGCAGCGGTGACGGAGCCGATAAACACCGTGGCCAGGGCCAGAAACATGAGCGTGCCCTGCACGAGATCGGTGGTGCACACCGAGAGATAGCCGCCCATGAACGTGTAGAGGAACACAATGATGGCGCCAATGATCATCATCACGCCGTAGTCCCAGCCGAACAGCGTCGCGAACAGCTTGCCCACGGTGACGAAGCAGGAGGCGGTGTAGATGGTGAAGAACAAAAGGATGATGACCGCGGCGATGGTCATGAGGATGTGCTTCGTGTCGTGGAAGCGGTTGGAGAAGAAGTCGGGCACCGTGATGGCGTTGCCGGCCTTCTCGGAGTACTTGCGCAGGCGCTTGGCCACGAACTTCCAGTTCAGATAGGTGCCGATGGCCAGGCCGATGGCCGTCCACATGGCATCCGACGCGCCGGTGAAGTAGGCCACGCCGGGCAGGCCCATGAGGAGCCACCCCGACATATCCGACGCTTCGGCCGACAGGGCCGTGAGCCACGGTCCCAGGCCGCGGCCGCCGAGGAAGTACTCCTCGGACGACGAGTTGGAGCGCTTGGCGTACACAAAGCCGATGACCACTACTACGACGAAGTAGAGCAGCATGGCAAGTACGACTTGCATATCGCTTTCGATCATGTTTCCCCTTCCGTGAGAATCCTTGCAACACGTTTGGAACTCCCAGGGTCGGTTTCGGCAAGAGGCGCCAGCGGGGCAGCCCCCAACGCCGCCCTGCCGAAACCGACACCGTATGGCCAGCCATTCTTGCGAAGCGCCATATTCCGTGTCGTTTCACTGACCTTTGGGATTATACTTTACCGCGATGGAGTGACACTCCGTATCTTATGCAGACGAGCAGTTTTACGGCGAAAGGACGGGATATGCCGCGCTACGCAGAGATGTCCAAGGCGGAATTGGAGGCCGAGCTAGCCGAGGTGCGCGCCCGCTACGGCGAGATGGTGGCCCGGGGTCTCAAGCTGAACATGGCCCGCGGCAAGCCCTCGGCAGCCCAGCTGGAACTGTCCCTGCCTTTGCTGGACGTGCTGGACTCCGCCGCCGACCTTGCCGCCGAGGACGGCACCGACTGCCGCAACTACGGCGTGCTCGACGGCATCCCCGAGGCGAAGCGGCTCATGGCAACGCTTCTGGACGATGAGCCAGAGAACGTCATCGTGCTCGGCAATGCGAGCCTGACGGCCATGTACGACGCCATGGTGCGCTACCTGGTATTCGGCGCCTTGGGAAGTACGCCCTGGGGGCGCTTGCCCGAGGTGAAATGGCTCTGCCCCGTCCCCGGCTATGACCGGCACTTCTCTATTTGCGAAGATCTCGGCATCGAGATGATTCCCGTCCCCCTTTGCGAGGACGGCCCCGATATGGAAGAAGTGGAGCGCCTCGTCGCCGCCGACGACACCATCAAGGGCATCTGGTGCGTGCCGAAGTACTCGAATCCCTCCGGCATCACCTACTCCGATGAGACGGTGCGCCGCCTCGCCGCCATGGAATGCGCCGCCCCCGACTTCCGCATCTTCTGGGACAACGCCTACGCCGTGCACCATTTCTCCGACGATCCGGCCGAGCAGGACATCGTGCTCGATATCGCTGAGGCCTGCCGCGAGGCGGGCAACCCCGATCGCTATCTGAAGTTCGGCTCCACGTCGAAGATCACCTTCCCCGGCGCGGGCGTGGCCGCTTTGGCCGCAAGCCCCGCCAATATAGCCGAGATCAAGCGGCACTTGGGCGTTCAGGCCATCGGTCACGACAAGCTCAATCAGTTGCGTCACGCCCGCTTCCTGGAAGAGGGCGCGCGCCTGCCCGAGCATATGGCCGCCCACGGCGCCCTCATGGGCCCGAAGTTCGAGCTCGTCGAAAAGAAACTGGCCGAAGAGCTTGCCGAAGCCGATATCGCCACGTGGACCAATCCGCGCGGCGGCTACTTCGTGAGCTTCGAGGGGCCCGCCGGCACGGCGCACCGCATCGTGGAACTGGCGAAGAATGCCGGCGTTACCATGACCGGTGCCGGCGCCACCTGGCCCTACGGCAACGATCCGGCCGATTCCAACATCCGTATCGCGCCCTCGCTGCCGCCTTTGGAAGAGCTTGACGCCGCCATGGATGTCTTCACCTGCTGCGTGAAGCTGGCCGCCCTGGAACAGCTCGTCGAGGGATAAGACTTTCGGCTCCGAACAGGCTCGCGCTGCGGCTCGCCGGCGGGGGCGCGCCCCCGCCCGCAGGTTGCGCAGCGAACAGAACAGGACTAAATGTCCTGTTCTGCCGAGCGAGCCATTGCTTGAGCACGGGGTGTGCCCCATCGGCGAGCCGCAGCGCCCTGTCGTAAGGAAAAGTTACGCCCTCCTTACGCTTTCGTCAGCTTTTGCTATGGGAAGCGTAATGGAGGGCTTTCCTATCATTTCTCCTGAACGAAAACGAGCGATGTTCAGGAGATGAGTTTCATGGAGAAGACGGACGCCCCCGACGTGCTGCCGGTGATCCTCGGCGGAGACATCGGCGCCTACAGTATCGCCCGGGCCTTCCACGAGGCCTACGGCATCGTGCCCTTGGTGCTCTCGCAGGCCGCGTGCCACCTGTGCGGCGACTCCTCCATCCTCGCGAACCGCGTGGTGCCGCACCTGGAGCGGCCGGCGGTCCTCCTCTCCACCTTGGCCAACACTGCCGAGTGCTTCGGCGACCGCCCGCTGCTTCTGCTCGGCTGCGGCGACTGGTACGTGCGCCTCATCGTGGAGAACCGCTCCGTGTTGGAGAAGTCCTTCATCATCCCCTACATCGACGAGGAATTGCTGAACCGGCTCACCGAGAAGGATCGCTTCTACGCGCTGTGCGCCGAAGTGGGCGTGCCCGTGCCGCGCACCGTGGTGTTCGACGCCCGCACGGACGGCGACGATCCCGCCGGCGTGGCACTCCCCTTCCCCTTCCCCGTGGTGGCCAAGCCCGCTTCCTCGGCGGCCTACCACTATGCCGATTTTCCCGGCAAGCAGAAGGTGTTCTTCCTGCGCGACGCGGCGGAGCTGCAGTCGACGCTTGCGGCGGTGCAGGCCAGCCGCTACGAGGGGAAATTCCTCATCCAGGAGATGATTCCCGGCGACGACACGAGCATGCGCATTCTCACCACCTACTCCGACCGTAACGGAAAGGTGCGCTTCGCCTCTTTCGGCCAGACGCTTCTGGAGGACATGCGGCCCATGGGGGTGGGCAATCCGCTCGCCATCGTGAGCCGCACCGACGAGGCCATCGTGGCCGAGGCCGCGCGCCTTTTGGAGGCTGTCGGCTACACCGGATTCGCGAACTTCGACATCAAGGTGGATCCGCGCGACGGCAGCCACCGTTTCTTCGAGATAAACACGCGTCTGGGTCGCAGCAACCACTACGTGACCGCCGCCGGCGACAACGTGGCCCGCTGGCTTATGGACGACCTCGTGCTGGGCCGACCCCTGCCCGAGGGGCTCACCGTGGCCCGCAGCGAGTCGCTGTACACGGTGGCGCCCAAAGCCACGCTGCTTAGCTACATCCGCGACGACGCCCTGCGGCGCGAGGTGCGCGGGCTGTACGCGCTGGGTCGCGACGCCGACCCGCTCGACTATGCCGCCGAGAAAAGCCTGCGCCGACGGCTGTACCCCCTCGTTTTCGCCTTCCGCCAATGGAAGACCTGCCGGGCCGCTATGGCGGACAAGCGGGCCCGGGAGAAGGCGGCGGAGGATTTGGAAGGCGCCGGGGCCACAGCCGATCACCGCACGAAGGGGACTGCCTCCGGCAAAGACGACGAGCACGTTGCCTCCGCCTCGCCGGAACTCCCGTTGGCAGACGGCCTGGCGGCCTGTGCGAAAGCGGCATCGTGAGCGGGCGCTTGGTAGGCGTGCTCGGCGGCACCGGACCTGCGGCCACGGCCTACTTCCTGCAGCGGCTCGTCGAGCGCACCGAGGCCCGCTGCGACCAGGATCACGTGCGCACCCTCGCCTTCAACGACACGGCCATCCCCGACCGCACGGCGTTTCTGCTGGGACGAAGCGACCGCTCTCCCCTCGCGGCGCTTATCGAGGACGGACAGCTTCTAGAGGCCTGCGGATGCGATCTTCTGGCTCTGCCCTGCAACACGGCCCATGGGTTCTTCGAAGAGCTGCAGGGTGCCTTGGGCATCCCCGTCATCCACATGGTGCGCGAGACCGTGGCTACCGCATCCGCTGCGGGCTTGTCGCTCATCGGCGTGCTGGCCACGAGCGGCACGGTAGCCGCCGACCTGTACGGGCGCGAGGCCGCACGGCTCGGCGTGGACTGCCTTTATCCGGACGCGACGACCCAGGGGCAGGTGAACCGCGTCATCTTCGACGAAGTGAAAGCAGGACGACCCGTGGATGCGGCGGCACTCGAGCGGCTGGCGGCTCCCTTGCGGGCTGCGGGCTGCGACGGCGTCGTGCTCGGATGCACCGAGCTGTCTTTGGCCTTCGGCGGCGTGACGCGGGCGGCAGGACTTCCCGTGGTAGACGCCTTGGACGTACTAGCCGACTGCGTCATCATGCGTGCCGGCCGGCCGTCGAAAACCTCGAAAAACTTGTCACTTCAAAACTAGCCATTTGACCTGCAGTTTTCTTTGATATCACCAGGTCAGGAGCTTGGCAAGTTTTCCGCGCTTTGCAACACGAGCTTTCAGGAAGGATCCCTTATGTGCGGCTTTGTCGGCTTTATCGACGAGAACGACCAGACCTACGACCACCGCGCCGCCATCGTCGCCATGGCCGATGCCATCGCCCATCGCGGGCCCGATTCGGAAGGGTATTTCGAAGACGGCCGGGCCGCCTTGGGTTTCCGGCGTCTGGCCATCATCGATCTCGCCGGGGCGAACCAGCCCCTCTACAACGAGAATCGCTCGCTCGTGCTCGTCTTCAACGGCGAGATCTACAACTACCGGGAACTGCGCCGGCAGCTGATCGCTGCGGGCCACGCCTTCTCTACCCAGGGCGATGCGGAAGTGGTGCTCCACGGGTTCGAGCAGTGGGGCGAGGCAGTGCTCGACCGCCTGCGCGGCATGTTCGCCTTCGCCCTGTACGACACCGCCACGGGCGAGCTTTTCTGCGCTCGGGACACCTTCGGCATCAAGCCGCTCTACTACGCCGTGGAAGGCGGCCGCATCCTGTTCGGCTCGGAGATCAAGGGGCTTCTCGCGCACCCGAACGCACGCCGGAGCCTGAACGAGCGGCGGCTCGCCCACTGGCTGTGCATGGAATACCTGCCCGACGAGGAGACCCTGTTCGAAGGCGTTCGCAAGCTGTCCGCCGGCCATTGGCTGCGCTGGCGCAACGGGCGCGCGGAACGCGGCCGCTGGTTCGTCCCGCGCTTCGCCCCCGACGCGGGGCGCAGTCTGGAGGAGAGCGCCGAGGCCATCGAGGCTGCCTTGCGGGAGTCGGTGGCGGCCCACGCCATCGCCGACGTGGATGTGGGCTGCTTCCTCTCGGCCGGGGTGGATTCCAGCCTCGTGGCCCGGGAGGCCGCCCGCATCATGGAGGCGCGCACGTTCACCATCGGCTGGGGCGAGGGGCGCTTTTCGGAATTGGAAGCCGCCGCAACCTTCGCCCGGGCCACAGGGTTGCCGAACGAGGGGCGCATTCTCGGCGCCGAGCAGTTCTTCGCCTCGGTGCCCACCGTGCAGTACGCCATGGACGAGCCACTGCCAAACCCCTCGGCGGTGCCGCTGTACCACCTGTGCGCGATGGCGGCCGAGTCGGTGAAGGTGGTGCTGTCGGGCGAGGGGGCCGACGAGCTGTTCGGCGGCTACCCCTACTACCAGGAGTGCCTTGCCTTTGCGCCTTACATGACGGTGCCCGTGCCCGCCCGCCGCGCCCTAGCCGCCGCAGCTCGGCGCCTGCCCGAAGGCACCCACGGGCGGCGCTTCCTCATGCGCGGAGCGCACCCGCTTCCCGAGCGTTATATCCGCCTGGAATACAATTTCCCATGGGCCGAGGCGCTCGATCTTCTGGCGCCCGAGCTGGGCGCGCGCTGCGCCGCGGCTCCGACTCCTTGGGAACTTGCGGCCCCCCTCTTCGCGGAAATCGAGACGGATGAAATCACCGCCATGCAGACCGCCGACATCCTCACATGGATGCAGCAGGATATCCTCCTGAAAGCGGACAAAATGTCCATGGCGTCGTCGCTGGAGCTGCGCGTTCCCTTCCTCGATCGCGAGGTGTTCGACCTGGCAAGCACGCTGCCCGCCTCCCAGCGCGTCGGCCGCCGCGAGACGAAGATCGCCCTGCGCGCCGCCGCAGCCCGCACGCTGCCGCAAGCCACGGCCGCCATGCCCAAGCAGGGCTTCGTCACCCCGCTCGCCCAATGGCTGCGGGAAGAGCCCTGGCACAGCCAAGTACGCGAGGTGCTGAACAGCGAACGAGCCCGGCGCTTTTTCCGCACCGACCGTTTGAACGCCCTGCTCGACGAGCATCAGCGCGGCCCTCGCTCCCACATGAAGAAGATCTGGTCGGCCTACTGCTTCCTCATCTGGCACGAGCAGTATTTCAGCTGAACCCATCCCACGTTCCAAGGGCAGACCTTGGTCTGCCCCTACAGAGAGGGGGTTCGCGCAACGCAGAGCAACCTACCGCAATATTTCCGTAGGGGCAGACCTGGGTCTGCCCTTCCCCTGCGGGAGACTGCGCAGCCGAGCGGCCTATTCCTCATCGATCATCGACTCATCGCCTAATCGGTAGCCCTCGCGCCAGACGGTCTGGAGGTAGCGAGGCTTGGCCGGATCGTCCTCTATCTTACTGCGAATCTTACGCACGAACACCGCGATACTGGCGGAATCGGGACGGTAGGCCTCGCCCCACACGTTGGCCATGATATCCTGAGCCGAGAATACCTCCCCCGCATGATTGGCCAAAAAGGCGATGATCTGAAACTCCTTAGGCGTCAAGTTGACATAGCGTCCGTGCACCAGCACCTCGTTGCGCTTCAGGCGCACCTCCATGTCGCCCAAGCGCACCACCGAGCGGTTACGGCGCGGCACCTCATCACCGGCTGTCGCAAGACGCGCGCGGCGCAGCTGCGCCTCGATGCGCATGGCCAGCTCCTGACTATTGAAGGGCTTCGCGATGTAGTCATCGCAGCCCGCAGCGAACCCGACGCCCTTATCGACAATGTCGCTTTTCGCCGACAGCATGATAATGGGCACCCGCGCATCCCGCTCCCGCAGCTGGCGACAAAGCTCGAAGCCGTTCACTTCGGGCATCATCACATCCAAAATCACCACGTCGGGGCGTTCTCGCTCGAAAGCCTCCATAGCTAGGGCCCCGTCGAGCACCGCGAAGCAGGTATGACCCGCGCGCTCGACGATCTTGCGTACCGCCTCGCAGATGTCGCGCTCGTCATCAGCAATCAGGATCTTCATCGTCCACCTCTTCAAGTATCTCCACCGGCAACACGACAGTGAAGACGCTGCCGCGCCCCACCTCGCTTTCCACCGCTACCGAACCGCCCAACGCCTCAGCTGTCTTCTTCACCAGGGAAAGCCCCAGCCCGCTGCCACGGTACTTGCGCGAGATGGAGGCATCGGCCTGGACGAAGCGATCGAAGATGCCCTCGAGTCGATCGGCGGCGATGCCGATGCCGGTGTCGGCCACCTTAAGCACCAGCTGCGGCGGCACCGCTTGAAATGCCACGTCGAACCGGACACGACCACCCGTATCAGTGAATTTCACCGCATTGCTCAACAGGTTCCCGAGAATCTTCTCCATCTGTGACCAATCGCCACGAACAAGCGGGACCTCACTCGACACTTCGAAGGAGATGCCCACGCCCTTGCGCTGGGCCACCGGCTCGATGGCGCTCACCACCGAGGCCGCCAGATCCACCATATCGATGGGATCGCGCGCAATCTCCACCACACCCGACTCCACACGCACCATATCGAGCGCGTTGTTCACCATTTCCAGCAGCACTTGACTTTGGGCCTTTATCTTCTCGAGGCACTCACGACTCTCGCAGCTGTGCTCCTCGCCGGACGTTTCCCATAAATCGACGAAAGCCAGAATGGATGTGAGCGGCGTACGCAACTCGTGGCTCAAGATGGCCACGATGTTGGTGCGGTACTCGTTCTCGTCGGCCAGCTTCCCGTTCGTTTCCTCCAGAAGCGCATTGGCCCGAGCCAGCGCGGCGCGCTGCTCTTCGAGCATCTCATTGGCCTCGCGATAGAGACGCGTGCGCGTGTCCACCTTTTCCTCCAAAGTGGCATAGAGAGAATCGAGCTCGCCAGCCATGACCTTAACCCCACGCGTCAGCTCGTCGATCTCGCGAACATGGCCCGTCGGTGGCACGGCGGCTCTAAAATTGCCCTGGCCCATCTCACCCACGGCCGTCTTCAAGCCGGCCAAGGGGGCCGTCACGCGCCGACGGAAGAACAACAGGCTGGCCCCGAAGGTCACCGTGAGAAACAGGACGAAAAAGCCGATGATGAGCAACGCGTTTCGGTTGATACCCGCTTGGTACAGATCAGTGGGCATGCTGATGCTAACCGCGCCGCCGATATCGCCCACCCCCAGGCCTTCCTTGGGAAAGCCCGTAACGTCAAGTTCACCGGCCGGTTCGCCATGGCATTCCAGACAGCTCTCCGTCAGGTAGATGGCGCCCACATAGCGAAACTCCCGCGCTCCCGTCTCGTTTTCCACGAAACCGGTGTACTCGGCCACTCCTTCTTCATAAAAGGCGTTCAATGCAGCGGACTCGAATGCATCGGGGGCATCCAGAGCATTGCGCGGATCGAAGCGGGTGTAACGCAGCACATACTGATTATCGGTGCTCATGGTGAACAGCTTGCCGACCGACTTGCCCACCAGCGAGCAGTAGAGACCCTTGAAGTTATAGGTACCGTCGCGATCGTAGTTGATGTTGGGCTGCTCGTAATCGATGAAGTCCCATGTCGCACGCACCGATTTCTCCAACACGCGGGCCTCTGCCAGCATCTGCGCCTCCATCTGGCGCGATTGCTCCTGGTAGGAGAACAGGCCGAACACCGCGATCATAACGACGGCCACCGCCGTCATGAGAACGATGTAGCGCGCCGCCAAAGGCCAGCTTCGCTGCGTCTTCTCCTCCCCCATGGCCGCCTCCCCGGATCGTTGACCCAACTCCTATGACACCTTGTCAGCCTACTCCCAAACCACAGCGTGCCGCAAGCCCAAATCGGGCTTGCGGCACCGCGTGCGGGAGGGTCACTAACTAGAGTACGATGGGTACACCCGCATCTTCCAAGGCCACGGCGCGGGCCCGAATGAGCACGTGCGAACCGGTTGTGTCCTCGCCGATGGCGGGCAGCGCGCTCACCGCATCATCGCCGTACTTCTCGCGCAGCTCCTCTATATCACCGAAGTCCAGCGCTCGATAGGGGCATGCCTCCACACAAGCGGGCAGATACCCTGCCGCGCGCCATTCGGAGCAGGCGTCGCATTTCACCGAGAGGCCCGACGCCTCGTCGATCTGAGGGTGGCCGTAGGGGCAGGCGTTCACGCAGCTCGAGCAGCCGATGCAAGCCTCGGCGTCGCGCACCACCGCGCCGTCCTCGTTTTTAGAAAGCGCGCCGGTGGGGCACTTCGCCATGCAGGCTGGCGTCTCGCAATGGTTGCACGAGGCGGAAACATGGTACATCTTTACCGTCGGAAAGCTGCCTACCTGTCGGCTTACCACCTTGCGCACCACAGGTCCTACGCCCAGGCGGTTCTTGTCCTTGCATGCCACCTGGCAGGTCTTGCAGCCAGCGCACCGAGTCTGGTCGAAGTAGAAACCAATCTGAGTCATGGTAGCCCCCTTACGCCACTTCGACCGTGCGTACCGGCCGCTCGCAATCGGGCACGATTGCCTCGCCGTCATACTTCTCGAAGTTGCAGTTGTAGTTGTTATAGCCCGACGTGCCCATACCGCTCGTCACCGAACCGCACAAGATGTTATCCATGCCGCCACGGTCAATGCCCTCCGCCGCATCGTAATCCAACCGCGCGCCATGGGGAATGCCCATGCAGCCGGGCATGACGATCTCAGTAACCGAGGCGGTGCGCAGCGTCGCGCCTGCCGGCGTCGTCACCTTCACCGTATCTCCGTCGGCTACGCCCTTGTCCGCCGCATCCGCAGCATTGACGAACACGGGATTGGGCCACGCCTCCCTCAACCACGGCGCTCCGTCGAACACCCCATGGGCGCGACGCAGATAGTGGGGGTTGTACATGATGAAGGGGAATTCGCTCTTCTCGCCGCCGATGTTCCCATCGATGAAGGTTCCCTCGCGGCCCGTCGGGGGCACGACATAGTTGGGATACGGTTTGTAGGTGCCCTCCGGACTGTAGCCCATCGCGTTGATCGTATCAGCCTTGTATTGGTTGTAGATCTCAAATTTCCCGGAAGCGCTTTCCAAAGGATGTCCTTCGGGATCCGCAATGAAGTCCTCATAGCCGATGAATGAATAGGCGTCCCCCTCGGAGCGCTGCACGGTATAGCATCCGGCCTGCAAGAACGAGGCCAGATCGACGAACCCCTCTTGAGCAGCACCTTCCACACCCCACTGGGCGATATCGTCATCGGTGATCGTCACGAGTGGTTTCTTCTCGCCGTCGGCGTCGAGCAGGGTGGCACCGGCGATCTGATTGAAGAAGGCCTGAGCCTCGCTGAATGGCCACAGCTCGTCGGGGGACAAGCCCACGGCCTCGGCCATCATGCGACCGATCTCGAATTCGGTTTTGGCCTCCCACAGCGGCTCGGTCACCTGGTTGTACACGATAAGCGTCTCGCGAGATCGCTGGTGCCCCGGGAAACCCCCCACTCGCTCCCATTCCGTCGTGAGCGGCAGCACGATGTCCGCATAATTGGCGCTGGTGTCGAAGGAATAGGAAAGGATGGTCACCAAATCGAGCTTCTGGATAGCCTCCAGCATATCCGCCGCACCGACAGCGGTCTGCAGCGTATTGCGCCCTTCGATATGCAGCCACTTGAAATCGGATTCCTTGATCGTCTCAGGGTAAAAATCGCTGCCATAGGGCATTCCGGTGCTATTGTAGCGCCCCTCAAGAATACAGCGCCACATAAGGGGCTCGGGCATAGTGTCGGCCAGAGGGTTTTTCGTGGCTGGCAATCCGGCATCCCCCGGCGCTACGAGCACAGGACCGCCCTCGCCGGCGTAGGTCTTGTAGGCTCCGCCGCAAGCATGGCCCGATTTGCCGAAATGACCGCCCATAGCCCCCAGCGTCATGAACAGCTGGGGGACGTTCTCGGCACCGAGGCAGCGGGCGAGGGCGTAGTTGTGCATAAGCATGACCTTGTGATCGCACCCTACCGTTTCGGCGAACCAGCGAATATCCTCAACGGGCGTCCCGCAAATGGCGCTCGCCCACTCAGCCGTTTTGGGAACGCCGTCATACGCGCCTTCCAAATATCCCCGAAAATGTTCCTGCGTTGTCGCGTCTTCGGGCATGTGATCGGCATCGAATCCGACGCAATAGGCATTCAGAAAATCGTAATCCACGACGTCCTGCTGAATCATCTCATAGCAGACGCCCAGCATGAAAGCCGTGTCGGTTCCCGGATACACCGGCACCCAGCGGGCCTCGAAATAAGCGGCTGTGGCGTTGTAGGAGGGCCCAACGTACACAAACTGGACACCGGCTTCTTTCGCCTCATTGAAGTTATTCATCGTCGATCCACCCGACGACCACGCCGAATTGCCGCCCATGAGCACGATGGTCTCGGCGTTCTTGTTGTCGTAGCGGTCGTTGAGCATTCCCAGATCTTGAGACGGGAGTCCCAAAGGAGCGATGTTGAACGAGTAGGTGCCCGCCGAGCTAGTATCAGCCAGATTCACGTAACCACCCAGTTGGTGAAGCACTTTGCCGATAGCAAGGTTCTTCGTTCCGATCACCGAGGTGGGGCCGAATTGGCCGTAAATGCGCTTCGCCTCTTCGGCGATATAGCCGATCGCCTCCTCCCAGGATATCTTCTCCCACTCGTCGGCACCGCGCAGCTCGCCATGGGCGGCCTCGCCGCCGCCCGGCTGCCAGCTCTTGCGCTTCATGGGGAATTTGATGCGGTCATCCCCGTGCACCTGCTGAGCGCGCGCTCGGCCCCGCGGGCAACCGCGCTGCTGACGCCATCCGAAGCTGTCGTCATGGGACGTGTCGCTTCCCATGCGCACGACTTCGCCATCGCGCACGAGCACACGATTGACGCAACGACCCCCGCAGTTATCCCAGCAGGCGGCCGCAATCCAAGTTCCCTCGTCAATAGCGGTCGCACCGGTGTCGGACAGAACCTCCTCACCGTCGCCCGCGCCCTTTGGTGCGCAAGCCGCAAGCGACGCCAGCGCACCCGCCGATACCGCTGCGGCTGCACTTCCTTTCAGGAAAGTGCGGCGCGTTAGGGCGCTGGACTTCAGAACGTTGTGAGAATCGCTCATTGCATCCCCCTCATTCCATCTCATCGATTGCGGTCGACTCGTGCAGCCGACCCCTGACAAGATCAAATATACGGAGCGCTCCACCCTGCTACAAGATACCGTGAAGGTAACCTGGCTGGTAATTCAGTAAGGCTGATTACCAA
This sequence comes from uncultured Adlercreutzia sp., assembly GCA_902478715.1. GTDB lineage: Bacteria > Actinomycetota > Coriobacteriia > Coriobacteriales > Eggerthellaceae > Adlercreutzia. The sequence goes on along the minus strand of CABSMC010000059.1, from coordinate 2,921 downwards.
TTGGTAAGAATTTCCCCTATTTCCCCGTCTTCAAGCTGTCGAGGGCGCGGTCGAGACCGGCGTCGGTGAAGCCCTCGGAGTAGGCGCTCGGGATGACCACCGTACCGCCGGAGTTCTTCACGGACTCGTAGAGCAGGTGCATGGTACGCAGGCGCACGGCCAGCTCGTTCTCGTCGTATACGTTGGCGGCGTCCACCAGCATCGAAGAGATGTCCTTCTCAACCTCAGCCAGGACCATGCGGGCATTCTTCTCGCGCTCGGCCTGAGCCTCGGCGGACATGGCCTCCTGCAGATCCTGCGGAATGACGATGTCGCGAATCTCCACGGACATGACGGTGATGCCCCACACGCTCGTGCGCTCCTCGATGACCTCCTGCAGCTCCTGGTCGAGCTGGTTGCGGCGGATGGCCACCTCCGACACGCTGGCGCGGCCGATGGCGTCGCGCAGGGCCGTCTGGGCCGCCAGCGACACGGAGTTGTAGTAGTTCTCCACTTCTAGGCACGCCTTTTTCGCGTCCCACACCATCCAGAACAGCACCGCGTCCACGTTGATGGGCACCAGATCGCTCGTCAGGGTCTCCTCAGCGCCGAAGCCGGTGACCATGATGCGCTGGTCAGCCTTGAGCGCCGTCTGCTCGATGAAGGGAATGGTGAGGTATAGCCCGGGCCCCGCCATGCGGTTGAACTTGCCGAAGCGGAAGATGACCACCTTTTCCCACTGCATGGCGATGTGCGCGCACATCGTGGCGGCCCAAGCTACCACAAGCGCCCCCAAAAGCCACCAGACGTTGAACTCCCCTGTCAGCGCGAACCCGCCTCCCAGCACACAGGCGAACACCACCACGGCGACGAAGGCCGAGAAAACAAGCGGCCCGTTCTGGGAGGTGCGGCGATCGACGTTGGAATTGTACTTCTCGATACCCGTGGCGCGGCGCGCGCGGCCCTCACGCTCGGTCTTCGCAGTGCGATTCAGCATGGAACTCTCCCCCTCTTCGAGGATCAGGACTTCTCGTCCTTCAAACGGTGGGTCACGTCCATCATGCGCAGGGTGACCTCGTCTATGGTCATGCCCAAGGCCAAACAGCGCCGGATGCAGCCCTCGATCTCAGTGTCGGCGATAGAGCGCACGTCATCGGCCTTCCCGCCGATATCGCGCACGAACACGCCCCGGCCGCGCACGGACTCGACGTAGCCGTCACTTTCCAAATTGACGTACACCTTGCTCACGGTGTTGTAGTTGATGGCGGCCTCGGCGGCCAAGGTGCGCACGCTGGGCAGCTGGTCGCCGGGTTGGTAGTAGCCCGTCTTGATGAGGTACACGAACCGGTTGCGCAGCTGCACCCATACGGGGAGTCCGCTTGATTCGTCTATCTCGAACAGGGCCATAAACCGTTCGCTGCCTTCCTGTTTGCGCGCCCAACGAGCACGCTGGTTTTACGTCGGCTCGCATTGTATCACCCGAGCCAATGACTTCCGGCCAGCACCAGGCAGAACCGCAGAATCAGTCCTCCGAAGAGGCACAGAACCTCAACTGCGGCCACCGGCGCAGTTCTACCCGTAAAGGGGCGCGCTGCCTCGGCTCCAAAAGGAACGACGATGCCGCCCAGCACGAAGCCCGCGATAAACCAGGGGCCTTGCCCCGCAGGCGAGACGAGCCGCACGAGGCTCGGGCCCGCGAACGGGTTCACCACGGCCAGAGCGACAAAGGCGACAAGCGCCAGAAACTCAAGCCCAAGGGCCGCGAGGTGCACCCGATGCAGGCCGTCGACCCAACCGCTCAGAAGCGCCCAATCGCGCGTATAGGGCACGAGCAGAAGCACAATCGCCGCTCCCGAGGAGAACGACGAAAGAGCGAACAGAGCCGGAAGGGCCGCGTTATTCCAAAGGGGCACCGCCTCCATCCACGCCAGGTACAGGCCGGTGTACACCATGAGCACGGCCGCCAGCACCGCGCAAATCACTTCCAGCCCCTTGCGCGTCCAAGAGGGCGCCGACCAGCCGAGGGCGTGGAACGCGGCCAGGAGGCCCGAGGCGAGCAGCGTCGCCAGCAGGACGAAGGATCCCACCGACAGCAGCGATGCCGTCGGCCGCAGAAACAGCAGGAAGAAGCGGTGCGGACTGCCCAGATCAATCAGCAGGCAGAACACCGAGAGCGCTAGGAGCCCGAAGCCGACGAGGTAGAGCCTTCCCGCCAAAGCCCGGAAGGCACGGCTCTGCTCGAAGGTGCGCGTCACCGTGCGGTGGAACAGCAGCGACCACACAGCCGCCACGAACAGCGCGCCGGCGCCGACGCCGCCCAGAAACAGGTACAGCACCACGAACGTCCCCAGCATACGCACCTCCCCTCAAAGGCACCGACGCTACTTCCTCCGCTTGAACGCGCAGGCCTCTCCGTCGAAGCGAATGCCGAAGCGCCCGGCATAGCAGGCAACCAAACCGAAAACGAATGCTCCGACGCCGCGATAGTAGTCGGTGCGCGCGTGCTTCTCGACAGCATAGCGCCAAGGGGCCAGCCAGGGAAGGACGTGCTCGGTCAGAAACGCGTCCTGCTCGTCTGCGAGCGCGACAGCCCGCTGCTCGTCGCCGGCTTCTGCAGCTTCGCGCTCCTCGGCCACAAGGCGCGAGAGAAAGCCCAGCATGAGCCCCAAATGGTCGTCGGGCTCGCGGTGCAGTCGCTCGATCTCCAGGCCATGGCGCCGGTAGGCCGCCCGCACGGCGATGACGTTCTTGCCGAACATGTGGCTGTTAGGCTCCACGTAGAAGGATTCCAGGCACGACGCCTCGGGCGTGCCCAGACCGACGAACAAGCGCAGCCATTCGCGACGCAGCTCGTCGACCGACTCGGCGAATGCGGGGCTTTCCACGAGGAGCGCAGCCGCATCGACCCCATCGGCCTCGTCGGCGCCGTCGGTCACCTCGGC
>CABSMC010000058.1 GCA_902478715.1 uncultured Adlercreutzia sp. | reverse complement strand
GCACGAGCAGGGAGTCGTGCACGAGGCGGTTGGCGGCAAAGGGCTGCTGGCGGCTCGCCGGATCGGCGCCGGGGTTCAAAGCGTCGGCCTCGGCGGTGAGGCGCTCCGCCTCCCGCTGGGCCGCCTGGGCGAGCGCGCGCACCTCGCCGGTGCCGAGGGGGTCGTGCACGCCCCGCAGCGGGTCCACGTAGAGGAACCGGTAGGGGCGCGTGCCGTCCGGCGCGGCGAACAGCTCCGGCAGGATGTGGGCCAGGGGGAGGAACTGGGTCGCGTCCTCCGCGCCCGCGTCGTCGCCGACGGTCGGCGCGGCGCCTCTGTGGTCTTCGGGATTCCACGGGTAGAGGTCGGCCACGTTACCTTCCAGGACGAAGAGCGGCTTGATGCCGATGAAGTTCTCCAGCTCGCGCTGCCAGGTGGGCATGGTCACGGGGCTACTCCTTCTTTCGGGTCTCGCGGGGGCGGCCGTGGATGCCGATGGATAGCGCCCGCCCGTCGAACACCGCGTTCTGCACCGAGCGCGGCTTCTGCATTTGTTCATGATACAAGGTTTCCAGCGCCGGATTCAGCACGATGACCCGTTGGTTGGTCGAACCGCGCAGCCCGCAGACGCCGTCGTTTTCCGCTTCAACGTAGGGCCCATCGATGAGCGCGTCGATGAGCGGGGCACTTGTCTGGCGCTTGCGGGAGCTCGGGGATGCGCTTTCCTTGCCGGGAAGGTGACCGCTGCCCTTCTGCTGGGGGAAAGGGAGGGGGAGCAGCTCCCTCGGTATATTTGGGAGACTCTCCAGCTCCTCTGCGGTATAGCCGGTGTAGACGAGGATGTCGTCGAAGGCGGGGCGGATGGCCGCGAGCACGTGGGCGAGATCGTCGGCCTGCTCCAGAGGGTCGCCGCCCGTGAAGGTGATGCGATGGGCTCCGGTGCGGTCGGCCAGATCGTTCAGCATGGCAGCAAGGCGCGCCGGCGCGATGGCGGCATCGGAGCGGGTTTCCCACAGCTCGGGGTTGGCGCAGCCGGGACAATGTTTCGTGCAGCCGCACGTCCACACGACGACGCGGTTTCCGGGGCCTAAGGTGGTAACGGGGAAGTAGAGGCGGTCGACGAACATGGCGGTCTACCGACTGGGCACGGCCCGCGCCAGAACACGGGCGATCTGGCGGGCGTCCAGCGGATCCTTGCAGAAGGTGCAGGACGCGATATGGTCTTCGGGGCCTTCCACGGCATACTCGGTTCCGCACACGGGGCAGCGAACGGACCAGGCGGTTTCGGCGGTCGGCTCCGTAGGGGCGGACACAGGTCCGCCCTCGGTTCCAGCGGCGGCGTTGTTCTGCGTCAGCCCGTCAACGATGCCAGTGGGCGAGGGGCGACCAAGGTCGCCCCCTGCGGGATTGACCTGCGCGTTCGGCTCCGTGACGCGTTCATCTGCGCTTACTCCTACGCGGAACACCATATCGGCGAGCTTCAGCGTCTCGCCGCCGAACAGCGGTTGGGGCGCGCCGCAGCGCAAGTCAGACCAGATGCCGCCGCGCTCTACGGCCGACGCGTTGCGGCCCGTGTGCTCGATGGTCCAGCGGCCCTCGTCGTTGAGGGCGACCACGGCATGGACGCCGGACACCCGCGGCGAGAAGAGGTCGGGCGCGAAGTCTCCCGCTCGTCCCAAAATGCCGCCAGGAGATGGAATGCGAACGACGTGGCCCGTGCGCACGTCTTCCAAAAGCAATTGAGCGCCGGCTGTTTCCGCGGCGTTTTGCGCGGAAAGAGGGCGCGTTCCGCCTCCGACGCTCCGTGTGCCATCTTGCGCGGGCGCGTAAAGCTCGGCGCTCGAAGGATCTTCGAGCGCCGTATTGCCGTCGTTTGCCAAGGCGCCTCTGCAGGCGGCGCAGCGCATGGCGTCGTCGGGGTTGGCGAAGCCGCAGGGGCACAGGCGCATGCTAGCTCATCTCCCTTGCTGCTCTGCCGTCGCGCTTGCGCCTCCGCGCTCCGCGCCTCGCCGCTGCATCTTCTCCGTAGGGGCTGACCTGGGTCAGCCCTGGGCCACGGGATTCGTTGGAGGTGAGGATTCCGTCGCGCTCCGCCATTCCCGCCTGCGCCTCAACGTCTGCGACGGCTCGCACCTCGCGGCAGAAGGCAGTGCTGGGGGCGGCCTTGTAGCGCACGGCGTTAGTGATGCCGAAAGCGGCAAGGTCGTCGGCTATCTCGTCGTACACGGCGCAGAAGTCGCGCTGGTCGGCGAGCAACCGATCGGCGCGCATCCCGGCTGGCGACGGTTCCATGGTCACGACCTCGCCATCTTCCACGGCCCCAATGCCCTCGGGCAGTCCCGCCACTTGAAGCATGAGGTCGCCTGCATCCGAAACAAAGGCGTGCAGCCCCTCGGTGGCGCTATCTCGCCCGAAGAGGCGGTGGGTGCCCGCCAGATCGCGCCCCATGGTGACCGAGCGGGCGATGGTGTAGCCGTGACGCGCCATGACGGCGTCGATGCAGGCTCGCAGGTAGGCGTTGCGGTCGGCCTGAAGTTGGAGTGCCCGAAGCGCCTCCAGGCGGCCGGCGGCCTCTTCCAGGGTGGCGAAGGCGCTCGCCGCGGCGACGAAGGGAACGTTTTGGGCGCGCAGGTCGGCTTCGGCATCCTCGATGAGGGCGATAAGATCGGCCATGGCGTTGGCGTTCGATTCCATGGTGGGGAGCAGAAGCGCCAGCTGCGTGGCGACTTCTGTCCCCAGTTCGCGCGTCGTTTCCAGAAGGAGGGCGCGATCGGCCGGCAGCGTGCAGGGGGAGGCGATGAGCGCGAGCGCCCGCCGGGAGACCTCCTGCACCGGGTCGCTTTCGGCCGATACCCCGCCGGCATCTCTCGTTGCGGACGAGGGGCGACCGAGGTCGCCCCCTACGGGTTCAAGCTGCATGGCCGTCCCCTCTGAAGCAGCCTTCTCCGTAGGGGCGGATCTTGATCCGCCCTGGGTTTCGGCAATCGCCGATTCCGGGGCTAGGCAATGCTCGTCGGCCATGAAGGAACGGGCGGCCTCCACGGCCGCAGCTTCAGCGTTCTCCGCGGCGGCCTGGGCTAGCAAGGTGGCGAAGTCGTGGGCGTCGGTTGCGGCTGCGGCCTGGGCGCGGGCCCGCTGGATGCGCTCGGCCAAGGGACGCGCTTCGCGCTCGAACGCGTCGGCGATGGCCGCGGCCCGCGCCGTGCAGCACTCGGCCCGGGCTGTGGATTCCGCCATGGCCGTCGCGGGCGTGAAGGCGCATTCCGCCGTTAGCTGAGCTAAGGCCGCATCGGCGAGCATGCGCAGGGACGCGGCCGCCTCCTCGGCTTCCGCGCACCCTTCGGCCTCGTCCAAAAGCTCGGCCAGAAGCGCCGTGATGCGCCGCCGGGCTCGGGCGCGGCCGTGATCCACGTCGGATCGCAGCGCCTCAAGCTGCGCCCGGATCATCCGCTCGATTTCCAATTGACTCGTCTTCGGCCCGCTCATGGATATGCCCCTTTGCCTAAATACTCTCTTCGGATCATTATAGAGCTACCAGGAAGGATGACGCGGCGAGATGGAGGCGGTATGAGCGAGGATAGGATCGAGACATTGACTGGCGCCGGGTATACCGCCGACGATTACGACGGGGACGCCCATGTGCCGGCAACTGAGGCGCTGCGGCGGCTTGCCGAGGGCAACCGCATTTACGTGGAGGCGCTCGACCACGAGCGCGACTTGTCCCCCGAGCGCATCGCCGACCTGTTCGAGAACGGCCAGCGCCCCTTCGCCTGCGTCATCACCTGCGCCGATTCGCGGGTGGTGCCCGAGCACATCTTCATGACCGGTTTGGGCGAGCTGTTCGTCATCCGCGTGGCGGGCAATGTGGTGGGGCCCATCGAGCTGGCGAGCGCGGTGTACGCCTGCGAGCACTTGCACACGCGGCTTCTGCTGGTGCTGGGGCACACTCACTGTGGCGCCATAAAGGCGGCCCTCGATGGGGAGACGGGGCCGGTGGCGGCCGTCACTGAGCGAATCGCCGCGGCGCTGGGCGAGGTGCGCGACCCCTACGAGGCCAGCCTCGCGAACGCCCGGGCCGCTGCGGCCGAGCTGGCGGCATCGCCCGAGCTGGCTCGCCTCGCCGCCGAGCACGACTTGGACATCCGCGTCGCCATCTACCACACCCACTGCGGCGTCGTCGACTTTCTGCAGCGCGGCTCTGAGATCCTGACGTTTGACGGGGAGATTCCGCTCTTGAAATGATTATCGTAATAACTTGCGATAAAGTGATTGAGGGGATACACTTGCACGTGATGATTCGCGAAATGTAGGGGCGGCGTTGGAAGGCAGGGGGAGAATGTTGTTCAGCGAACTTGCCGTAGCCTACTTGTTTTTCGGGGGAGCGGGGGCGGGCACCTGCGCTGTTATGGGCGTATTGGAATGCGCCAATTTAGGACGCTACGGTACGAGAGCGACCTATCGCACTACAAAGAAATCGCAGCCCCGTTTGATTCGGTGGGTGCGAAGTAACTTGCGAGTGCCCCATGAGCTGTTATCCCGCGGTTGGGTGCTCTGCCTGGTGCTGCTGGCAGTGGGATCGCTTTGCCTCATGGCCGATGCCGGCCGTCCCGAGCGGGTGCTCTCTCTGTGGCTGGCCCCTCGCTTCACGGTCGTGACGGTGGGTGCGTGGGCGCTTCTGGCCTCGGGCGCTTTGGCGACTTTCTTCGCTTTTGCCTCGAATGGTATTGGCGCGCGATTGCCTCTCTTCGTAGTGCTCGTCGCCTCCGTTGCCGCTGTGATCGCAGGAGTTATCACAGCGGTCTACACGGGAGTGCTCCTCATGCAGCTGCCCTCGGTTGTCGCCTTTGGGTCGTGGCTTGTGCCGGCACTCTTCTGTCTCTCGTCGCTGTCGTGCGGGGTGGCTGTGGCCTTCGGCGTTGCGTCTTTCGTTGATTCCCGCGTGCCGTTCGGTTCAGCGCTGCGATGCTTAAGCCACATGGACCGTGCGATAATCATTGCAGAGGCAGTGGCTCTGGCCCTCTTTGCGACGTTTTTGCTGACTGATATCCGAACAGAGGCGGGGGGCTGCGCCCTTCTGACGGGTGATGAGGCGATTATGTTTTGGGTGGTGCTTGTGCTAGCCGGTTTGGTCGCGCCCTTTATCTTGGAGTGTCGTTACCCTGGAGGAGATCGGCGCACAAAGGGCCTCTGGATTGCCGTCTGTGTGCTCCTTGGCGGGGCGGCCCTGAGGGTTTGCGTGACAGGGCTCGCCTCTTTCGACGTTTCCCAGAACCCCGAGCTCGCGATGCGTATGGCGTTCGCGGTAGCTGGAGGCTGAGCTGTGCCCTCGCAGCGGGAACGCTGGAATACGATGAACAATAAGGCAACTTGCTAAGCAAGATGAGAGGAAGGATCGACCGATGACGAAAAGCGCAAGGGGTCGCAAAGCGCGCCGCACTGAATGGGAAGCTGCGCCGGGCCCGTGGAGCGACAGCGAAGCGGAAATGCTGGCGGCAACCTCCTATGTGCCCAAGAAATCGTCGCGCAACGGCGCTCTCGTATTCAGCGTCGCCGTGTTCGTGGCCGCGGCCGCTGCGGCGCTTGTCTGCGATCTTCTTTTGGAGGGGCGCATCTCGCTCGTGGGCATTCTTGCGGCTCTGCTCGCGGCACTTGCGGCCTCTTCTTCGTTGCATATTGCTCTGGGGTGGGAAAAGGTGGTCGTGCTGCGGCTCGGCAAGTTGAACCGCGTGGTGGGACCTGGTTTCTATGCCACCATTCCCATTTTGGAGCATGGGACCATTCGCGTCGATCAGCGCATTATCGCCACCCCCTTCCGTGCTGAGCGTACGTTGACGGCCGATCTTGTGCCTGTGAACATCGACGCGGTGCTGTTCTGGGTGGTGTGGGATGCGGAAAAGGCTTGCGTGGAAGTGGAGGACTATTACGCGGCCATATCGTATCTTGCTCAGACGTCGCTGCGCGAGGCAGTGGGGCGCTCAACGGTGGGGGAGGTGGCCTTGCGTCGCGATCAGCTGGATGAGGAGATCAAGGCCGATATCGAGAAAGAGGCCTCGGGGTGGGGCGTTGACATCATCTCCGTAAAGGTCCGCGACATCGTGATCCCGGCGGAGCTGCAAAACGTCATGTCCTTGGAGGCTCAGGCCGACCGCGAACGCAATGCTCGTATGACGGTGGCGAGTGTCGAAGCCGATTTGGCGGAGATGCTTTCTGAGGCTGCCCGCATCTACGGGGATGAGGACGCGGCCCTGAAGCTGCGTACCATGCTCATGCAATACGAGACGGTGAAGGGATCCGGTAGCGCTGTTGTCACGGTGCCCACGGCCGTAAGCGATGGTTTTGCTGAAGGCGTCCAACGCGAGGGGCGAGGGCTCTGATAGGATATAAGTACCGTTTCGCGAGAAAGAAGCATCATGGGCGTCCTTGAATCTTTCGCTATAGACCACAACTCCGGCCTTCCGGTGTGGATACAGATTAAGAACCGCATTGCCTATCTTATTGGCTCGGGAGCCTTTGTCCCCGGCGATAGGCTTCCTACGGTGCGCGCCTTGGCGGTGGATCTGGATATCAGCTACAACACGGTGAATCGCGCCTATATGGATTTGGAACGCGAGGGCTACATTTCTACTCGCAAGGGGCGGGGCACTTTCGTGGCCGAGCGTCACGATTTGGGTGCTCATACAGCTTCAGATTCTCCCATCGAGCTAGTAATCGACGACATGATCCGCGTATGTTCGAACGCAGGGCTCGCCGATGACGACATTGTCGCCATGGTACAGGCTCGCCTTGCTCACCGGGAGTTCATGCGATAGGCCCCATTTGCCCTCAGGGGCCAGGGCGCGGAACGGCGCGTCAACGTGCGCAGGAAACATGCCTGGGCAAAGAGGGACAAGTCAAGTCTTTATTGTCGCAAGATATTGTGATAATGTGACACTGTGACGTTAAGACGACTACATCGAGCTTTCGTATCGATGCTATCCAGGGGGAAAGATGGCGGTCGGGAAGGAAACCGAAAAGGGAGCGGGCGACGAGGGGCGCCGTTTGGCCCTCGCCCTGTACGAGGACATCGAGGCCGAGCACATGGCCGCCCTGGAGGCGACTGGCATAGCGTTCGCCCCGTACGATAGCGAACGACTTGAACGCGAGGGACTGCTTCGCCAGTTGCGCGAGCGGGGGGCTCGCATCCGCAATGGAGGAGCGAGTGTGGCCATCGGCCCCATGAGCGTTGCCTGCGAGGCGTGCACCGGCTCCTGCGTGAGCCGCAGTTTTGCCTTGACGAACAACTGCCATCGCGACTGTTTCTTCTGCTTCAATCCCAATCAGGAGGATTTTGCCTACTGGTGCGAGCGACCTTTTCCATGGCGTCGCCAGCTGGACGATTTGGCTGCAGAGTCCGGCTCCCCGGCCTGCATTGCGCTTACTGGCGGTGAGCCTCTTTTGATGGCAGACGAGGCTGTGGCTTTCTTCTCCCGTGCCTCCGAGCTGTTTCCCGCGGCTCATCTGCGCCTGTACACGTCCGGGGACCTGCTGAGCCGCGAGCTGATCGATCGTCTCGTGCGGGCGGGCCTTCATGAGATTCGATTCTCTGTCAAGCAGGATGACAAGCCGGAGCTTTTGGAAAAGGTGCTGGAACGTATGGCTTGGGCGCGCGAGCAAGTGCCCACGGTCATGGTGGAGATGCCCGTCATTCCGGGAACCGACTCGTTCATGAAAGAGCTTTTGGCGAAGCTCGATGCCCTAGGCGTTGACGGCGTTAATTTGCTGGAGTTTGCCTATGCCATGTGGAACTGGCCCGTGTTTGAGTCCTTGGGCCTTACGCTGCGCAACCCTCCCCAGCAGGTGGTGTTCGACTACACCTATGCGGGTGCTTTGGCGGTGCAGGACAGCGAGGAGGACTGCCTGCGTCTGATGCTGTGGGCGCGCGAGCAAGGCTTGGGACTAGCGCTGCATTATTGCTCATTGGAGAACAAGCATCGAGCTCAAGTGCGAAACATGAACGAGCCCTTCGCCGACATTCACGCCTGCTATGCCTTCGACTACGACGACTTCTTCCTAAAGACCGCGCTGGCTTTCGACGGCGATCGCGATCTGGTGAGACGAGCCCTGGAGAGGGAGGGCTGCCACCAGGTTCTCGAAGACGCCGAAGGAGGGTCGTTGGCCTTTCATCCTCGCTGGCTCTCCGTTGCTCGTCGTGCTGTGTCGGAACCCGGGCGGCTGTGCGTGTCTTTCAACGTCGCGGTGGACGAGGGGCGTTCCCTGCGGGAGCTGAAAGTGGTACCCGCAGGCGAACTTTCTGTGCAGCTTACCGACAGTACAGGATCTGCCGATGCGTGTGAGCCTTGCCTCCAGGGGTTTGAAAAGAGCTGGAATCGCTAAACAGAGAAAATAGGCTCAAATTTATTGTCGCAATGTATTGCGACAAAGTAACAAAGGGTTTATACTGCGCACTGAGAGCGGGGAGGGGCCGACCCCGCGCGAGGGCGGGCGCTCATGCATGGCGCCCGAATGGAGAGCGGAGAGATTCCGCTGCATTTGGAGATAGGAGGAGAAATGTCGGAACTGAACGTACCGGTCAAAGGCATTTCGCGCCGAAGCTTTCTCAAAACTACAGCTGCTGTAGCCGGAGCCGCTGCAGTGAGCGGAGCCACGATGACGGCTCTTGCTGCAACCGATGAGGAGACTGTGGGCGACGAGGAACATGAGGTCGTTTGCGTCTGCGGTTGCAACTGCCAAGGCAATTGTTCGATGGTTGCCACGGTTCGCGAAGGCAAAATGGTAAACATACGATCTAATGAGGATCTTCCGTATCCCGCTTACGAGCGAATCTGTATGCGTGGTTTTAGCCATGCGAACCGCATGTACGACTTCAACCGCGTGCTGTATCCCATGAAGCGGAAGACGTGGAGCTTGGAAGAGCCCCATGTCGAGAACCGCGGCACCGACGAGTGGGAGCGCCTGTCGTGGGACGAGGCTACCCAGCTTGTCGCCGATACGCTCACCTACAACACGGAGAACTACGGCGTGCGCTCGAACTGCGTGCTCGTGTCTGCCGGCAACTCTTTCGCCGCCTACGGCGGCTTGATCGCCGGTCTTGGTTTCGCGAATGCCTTTGGGTTCCAGGGGCTTGACGTGTGCCTGGACTACGGCGATCTGGTCGGCATCGGAGAGGTGACCGGCAGCGGTTGGGACTTCAACCAGCGTAACATGGCTGGCGACTACCGTTTTGCCAAAACGCTTTTGATCTGGGATACGAACCCGCCCAACTCCCAGCCCCATAGCTGGCACTTCTGCATGGAGGCCAAGGACGCTGGCGCCAATCTGGTCGTCATCGACCCTACCTACACCATCGCGGCCCAACAGGCCACAAAATGGGTGCCCATCAAACCCGGTACCGATCCGGCGCTCGGCATGGCTATGCTCAACGCTATCATCGCAAACGAATGGTACGACCTGGACTTCATGCGCGAGAAGACCTGCGCTCCCCTGCTCGTGCGCGAGGACAACGGCCATTTCCTCCGCGCGACGGATTTCGGCGAGGAGGGCCCGGCACAGCTGCCCGAGTACCCGTTCTTCGGCACACTGCTACTCCAGGGCGTGAAGGCCGGCAAGGTGCCCACGTTGGAGGAGTCGGCCCACTATGTGGTATGGGACGCCGACAAGGACGCCTGGGGCCTCATCAATGACGTGGCCAACCCCGCACTCGAGGGCAGCTTCGAGGTAAACGGCGTGAAAGTTACCACGGCCTGGTCGCTGTTCAAGGAGCATATGGCCGAGTGCACGCCAGAGTGGGCTGAGGGCATCACCGAGGTGTCGGCGGATACCATCGTGGAGCTTGCCCGCATGTACTCCCAGGACACGCCCTCGACCATCTATGCGGGCTACCATCTGTACGATAACTGCGAGGAGATGGGCATGACCTGGGCCTGCCTCGCCGCCCTTACGGGCAATATCGGCAAGCGCGGCGCCTCTATCGGGCATTTGGGGAAGAGCAAGCCGACGATCAACATGGCCGGCCTCGCCTTCCCGGCCGGGCTCAAGGGGCTCAACGACGAGCTGCCGTGGCTTCACCTGCCCGAGGTTCTGGAAACGGGCAAGCTGAAGGGCGAGGACTTCCCCGTGCGCCTTCTCTACAACATCGGGGCGAACCCGGTCGGAAGCTACGCAGCCCAGCGCAGGACCATCGAGGAGGTCCTGCCGAAGATCCCCTGCATCGTGACGAACGACATGGAGTTCTCCGAGACTTGTGAGTACAGCGACATTGTGCTGCCCTGCGCTCACTACTTCGAATACGACTGGATTCAGGCAAGCTCGCATACGCCCTTCCTGTACATGGCGAACAAAGTGGCCGATCCCATCGGAGAGGCGAAGGAGGACGTGGAGATCTTTCGGTCCATTGCCGAGCGCATGGACAACGAGGCCGCCAAGGCGTTCTACGCCAAATCTAACGAAGAGATGATGCGCATGGTGGTCGATACCGAGAAGGGTGAGCCTCTGGGCATTAACCTCGACAACCTCAAGGAAAAGGGCGTGCTGGCCGACCGAGACGAGAACTGGATTCACTGGGAAGAACAGCGCTGGCCTACGCTTTCCGGCCGTCTGGAATTCTACGTGGAGAATCCCGGCGCTCGCATCGACATCGGCAAGCCCATCGACAAGGACTTTTACCATATGCCCACCTACCATACGCCCTTCGAGGCCTACGATGAGAGCGAGCAGCACGACAAATATCCCCTGTACCATTATTGCGAGCGCACAAGATGGCACTTGCATACCCAGTACAACCATGCTCCTGTGCTGCGCGAGCTTGATCCGGAGCCCTATTTGCGCATGAACCCCGTTGATGCCGAAGCGCGCGGCATCGCCGAGGGCGACTACGTCGAGGCCTACAACGATCGGGGCCACTGCGTGTGCAAGGCGAAATTCGATATGGGCGTCAGGCCGGGCATGGTCTCCTCGCCCAAGGGATGGCACCGGGGAGCCTATGTGGCGGGCAGCTATCAAGAGCTGACCTGCGACCATTTGAATCTGCTTCATATGAACACGTCGTTCGACGACACGCTCGTCGAAGTGCGCAAGTACGAGGGAGAGGTGAGATAAATGACCCGTTATGGAATGGTGATCGACACCAAGAAGTGCATTGGCTGCCACGTATGTGCCATGGCGTGCAAAACGGAGAACAACTTGCCCAACGATGTATGGTGGAACCGCATCTTCACCGATAACGGTGGCGAGATGGGGTTCGACATGGTGGGCGGCTCGTATCCTGACAATTTGCAGTTCGGCTATATCCCCGTCGCCTGCCAGCATTGCGAGAACCCCGCCTGCGTGAAGGTATGCCCGGTGGGAGCGACCTACAAGGATCCCGAAACGGGAGTGGTGCGCCAGGATTACGACAAGTGCATCGGCTGCCGCATGTGCATGAGTGCTTGCCCTTACAACGGTGTGCGTTCTTTCAACTGGGAAGAGCCCGTATTCCACATGGACTATGCCATGGGCAGCAAGGATGCGCCCGAACATCAGCAGCACGTCGTGGAGAAGTGCACGTTCTGCTACCACCGCACGTCTCAAGGCATTGAGCCGGCTTGCATGCACCTTTGCGTGGGTCGAGCACGTTTTTGGGGCGACTTAGATGACCCGACTTCTGAGGTAAGCCGTCTTCTTGCGGAACGGTCGCACAAGCGGCTCTTGGAAGATCGTGGCACGGAGCCTTCAACTTACTATCTCGTCTAGCAGAGGGGAGTGACATTATGTCCGAGTATATGCAGGGTGGAGCCCTTGCCAGCGATGACCTCGATTTCTCAGCGTCCAGCGATCGAGGGCGTGCTAGTGAGCGCGCGTCGACGGCCGTCAAGAGTCCTGCTCTCAATGTTGCCATCGGCGTGAGCGCCGTGGTGATGGTGGTCGGCTTGGTGCTGTGGTTTATGCAGCTGTCGGGCGGCATGGTGCAGACCGCCATGCGCAACCTCGACAGCTGGGGCCTCTACATCACGGGCTTCATGTTTTTCGTGGGCCTGTCGGCCGGCGGTCTTATCATCTCGTCGGTGCCCAAGGCCCTCGGCATCCGCGGCTTCGGCGGTATCTCGAAAGTGGCGGTGTTCTCATCCATCGCCTGCACGGTGGTCGCCATCGGTCTTGTAGTGGTGGATATGGGCCAGCCCTTCCGCGTGTGGGAGCTGTTCGTTTACTCCAATCTGGGCAGCCCGCTTATGTGGGATATCATTGTCCTTTCCACCTACCTCATCCTGTCGTGCGTATACCTGTGGGCCCAGATTCAGGCCGAGCGCGGCAAGGTCAGCGCTGTGGCCTTGCGCGTCATCTCGGTGATCGCTCTCGTTACCGCCGTGCTCGTCCATTCGGTAACTGCCTGGATCTTCAGTCTTCAGCAGGGGCACGAGATGTGGTATACGGCCCTTCTGGCTCCTTGGTTCGTGTCCTCCGCTCTGGTGTGTGGTACGGCGCTCGTGATGGCTGTTGTCATTGGATTGCGCCGTGCCGGTTACCTCAACGTGGAGCAAGACAACATCGTGCGTCTCGCCAAGCTGCTCGGAGCCTTTGTGCTGGTGGATTTGTACTTCTTTGGCTGTGATCTGCTTACCGAAGGATTCCCGGGTGGCGCAGGGGTAGAGGTAGTGGCCATGCTGACCCAAGGTCCTCTGGCCCCCTACTTCTGGTTCGAGATCATCGGCTGTGTCGCGTGCGCCGTCATCTGCCTGACTCCTGCCCTGCGTCGCAACGGTCTTCTGGTGACGGCTTCGTTGCTGGCTATCGCCGGCATCTTCTGCAAGCGCGTTCAGCTGCTGGTGGGCGGATTCCAAATCACTAACCTGGCCGACATGGCACCTGCAGTGAATTCCATGAGCATCACCTACGCCGATGGCACGCTTGCCGATGCCTATGCGAACCTCGTCTACTGGCCGACGCCGCTGGAGGCGGGCGTGACGCTGGGCGTCGTGGCCCTTGGGTTCCTCGTGTTCTTCTTGGGGCTCAAGTTTCTTCCGTTGCGTCCCTCCGAGAAGTAGTCAGTTGCGCGGACGCGAGCCGAGCTCTCCAATCAGCCCTGCGTCTTTCTGACATGCGGGCCGTCTGCCGCAGGGCGGGCGGCCCTTCTCTTTCGGAGGAGGAAGGAGTCCTATGAAAAAGATCGCCGTGACGGCGGCGGTGTTTCTGCTGGCCGCAGTCTGCTCGGTCGGTGCTGTGATGCTTGTTCAGCCTGAGGCGTTGAGTGTGCGACCCATTACGGAGACTTCGCCCTGTCCTGTGGTGGGATGCGCTTCAGGAAGCTGCCACGGTTTCGACGACGTGCCCGAGCCGGATGGCGTGCACGAGATGACGTGCCCGGAAGCTTCCTGCGCATCGGTGGAGTGCCATGGTTGGGAAACCCTCGGCTCGCGCTACCACCAGGCATCGGATGCGAGCTTGAACCTGTGGATACTTATGCCGGTGGCCCTTGTGGTGGCGCTTGTTGGCATCGTGCGGAAGGTGGGACGCTCATGAGAGTGCTCGTTGTTGATGCGCTGGCGCTGGTTTTGTATATCGTGGTGTCGCTGCCTGCGATGACGGGCGTTGGCGCGCACGAGTGGCTGGGGCTTGGTATCGGGTTGGTCCTGCTTGTGCACGGGGCCCAGCATGTTGATTTTGCCGGCCACCTTTTGACGAGTCGGGGCGCCTGGCGAGCAAAGGGACGAATTTTGCTCGATGCTGCGCTGGTGCTTTCCGTTGCAGTTGCTGTCCTGTCGGGTCTCATGGAATCGGGAACAGTTCTGCCTGCCTTTGGCTTTTATGCCGAGGGCTATTACTTTTGGGGGCCGCTGCATGCTGCTTCCGCTAAGGTGCTCCTCGCGCTTCTTGTTGTGCATGGGGCGCTCAATCTCGGCTCGGCGTGGCGTCTGGCCCAACGCGCCCGTGCGAAGGAAGATGAATGAACTTTCGGCAGCTATTTGACGGTTGCCTTTGATCTTGCAAAAAAAGAGCGGCCCGGGCGAGTGTCCGGGCCGCTCGGCGTTTCTGGTGCGGATTCGTGCCTACTCCACATCCACGACGTCGTCGGTGGTGAGGGCGTCGGCCATGAGGTCGCGGTACTCGGCGGGCGAGGCGGCATTGGTGGCGGCGCCCAGCTCGGTATCGCTTGCCTGGGGTTCGGGGATTTCCACGGAGGTGTCGGTCGGATCAAGCCCTGCGTCTACCCGGCGCATCATGTCCTGCCACTCGGCGTACTGGGTGCCCACGTAGCTGATGCCGTCCTGGTTCAGCGTGTAGCTGGGGCAGGCGGCCGAGTACATGGTGAGCCCCTTGTCCTTGAAGGTGAGCGCGAGGGACACCAGATCGGTCACGGAATAGTCGGTGGTCACGCAACGGGCGAGGGACTCCACGGTGCCCGGGATCTCGGTGATGGATTTCGAGAGCACCTTCTCCACGATGGCCTCGATGATCATGCGCTGGGCCTGGGCGCGGGAGAAGTCGCCGGCGCGGGTGGCGTGGCGCTCGCGGGCGAAGGCGAGGGCCTGGTCGCCGTCGAGAGTCTGCTCGCCGGCCTCAAGGGAGATGCCGCTCGTGTCGGAATAGAAGCTCTCGGGCACGTTCACCTGAATGCCGCCGAGCTCGTTCACGACGTCCTTCAGCTCCTCGAAGTGCACCTCCACATAGTGGGTGATGGGCACGCCCGCAAAGGTGGAGAGCGTTTTCACGGCCTCGGAGGGGCCGCCGAAGGCGTAGGCGGCGTTGATCTTCTGGGTGCCGTGACCCTCGATATTGATCATGGTGTCGCGGGGCACCGAGATGAGATCGACCACGCCCTTGTCGGGATCGATGCGGGCGAGCATGGTCACGTCCGATCGGCTGGCCGTCTCGCCCTTGCGGGCGTCACTGCCGAAGATGCCCACGTAATAGGAGCCGTCGGCCTTGGCGGGGGCCAGCTGCTCGCCGAGCTCCTTGAACTCGGCGTCGTCGAGACCGCCTTGGATGGTGGCGTTGATGCCGTTCAGGTAGAGCGCGAGCGCCGTGCCGGCACCGGCGAGGATGACGACGAGGGCCGCGGCGATGCCGAGAGCGATCTTCTTGCCGCGCGACTTCTTGCGAGCCGCTTTGGCGCGTGCCAGGCTGTCCGCGGCGGCGAAGCTTTGGGAGCCGCCCGCGGCGGAAACGGGACTTGCGGTCGGCGCGAAGCCGGTGCCCTCGAAGGAGGAGCGGGCGCGGGAGGCGCGGGGCGTGCGCGAAGCGTCCGCCTGGGCGCTCCGGGTGCTGCGGCCGGCGCTCGTTACGGGGGCGGAGTGGGAACCGCGGCGTCCCTGCGTGGAGCCGAGCGGCGCCGAGTGGGCGCCCCGGCGCGAGGTGCCGGAGTTGAGCGGGGCGGAATGCTTGCCGTATCTGTTTGCCATAGGGTTCGGCGCGCAGGCGCCTGCCTCCTCGATAAACGCGGTGGTACGAATGCGAAACCCCAAGATACCAGGAAAAGAGCAACTGCGGGCCGCCTTCGACAAGAAAACAGGCTTTTGGAAGGTGCCGCCACTGTGGGGGGCGACCTTGGTCGCAGGGGGAATCCCCGTAGGGGGCGACCTTGGTCGCCCCTTGCTTCGATGGTGGGCTATCCGGATCGGGAGGGCCGACCAAGGTCGGCCCCTACGGGGAGTCTCCAGGTTTTTGGAAGGGTGGTGGAAGGGGAAGGAGGGGGTTGCCGAAAAGGGCGGCGCTCTCTATAATGCGAGCTATTGAACAGCGTGTCCATTTTTGGCCGTTCTGTCGAAATGCGACCGCTGCATCGTAACCGAACGAAGGAGACCGTCATAGCCACGGCAACCTGCGCGCCGGCCGCTCCCTGCGAGGATCGGCGCATCGCGAAATCGAGGCGCGCCCTGCGCGGCGCCCTTGTCGAGCTCATGGAGGAGCGCGGCTACGATGCGCTCACCGTGAACGACTTATGCGAGCGGGCCGATACGTCCCGCGGCACTTTCTACAACCACTTCCGCGACAAGGACGGGCTGCTCGCCGTGCTGGAGGACGAGGTCATGGCCGACCTCGATGCCCTGCAGGAGCGCATGCAGTCCATTACCTTGGCGGATATGCTGGCCTTCCGCGCGACCGGCCGGCCGCTGCCGTTCCTCGTGGAGCTGTTCGACTACCTGCGCGAGCAGAGCGACTTTCTGCACGCGGTGCTCGGCCCCGGGGGCGATGTGCGTTTCGGGCCGCGGCTGCGCGAGGCGGTCTGCGAGAACCTGGTGCAGAACATCTTGCATGAGAAATACCGCGACAACCCTACGGTCTTCGTGGAATACTACGTCGCCTTCTACGCCGCCGCCTATTTAGGGATCATCGCCCACTGGATCGAGCGCGGCTGCCCCGAATCCTCCGAGACTATGGCGCGCATCGCCATGCGCCTTCTGTTTATCAAGCCCGGCGAGTCCATCGAGCTGTAAGTTGGGAGTAAGCCAATGAAGAAGAATGCCAAGAGCAGCAAGTACACCGAGATCATCACCGAGGCGTCCACGTCCGTGAAGGAGCCGGCGCCCGCGGCGTGCGCCTCCTGCGCGCCGCGCATCACGACGGTGGAGGAGGCTCGCGCCGACGCCGCCGAGATCGCCGCTGCCTCCCGTGTCGCCGCGGCGGCCTGCCCCTTCCACATCGGCATCGACGTGGGGTCGACCACGGTGAAGCTGGCGGTGCTCGACAACGACAACGAGATCCTGTGGGCGGTGTACCGCCGCCATCATGCCGACGTGCGCGCCACCATCGTGGAGGTGCTGCGCGAGGCCGCCGCGGCCTATCCGAACGAGACCATGACCATCGCCATCACCGGATCGGGCGGCCTGCTTCTGTCCCAGTGGCTCGATGTCACCTTCGTGCAGGAGGTCATCGCGTCGAAGACGGCGGTGGAGACGTTCATCCCAAAGACCGACGTGGCCATCGAGCTGGGCGGCGAGGACGCGAAGATCATCTACTTCGACAACGGCATCGAGCAGCGCATGAAC
>CABSMC010000057.1 GCA_902478715.1 uncultured Adlercreutzia sp. | reverse complement strand
CCCTTTCTCTTTCCCTTTCTTTCTCGAACCGATCTCCTCTTGCCCCAAATCGGCGCATATACCCCATCCACCCGCAGAGCACCGTTCGCTAACCCGTAGCACGAGAGGGGTTTTTGCCAGGCCACCGCAGCCTTCCCGACAAAAAGCCCCCTCTGGCTGCGGGTCGAAACTCAAAAAGGGGCAAAAACCCGTAGCCGGACGTGGGTTTTTGCCAAAGCAGCATAGCCCGAGGGCCCAAAATGTCGCAAACGGGAAACGGCGATGGCAGAAAACCGCCTCAGGCTACGGGTGGGTGCGCAACCGCAGGCGGTCAACGCCGTCTGCTTGCCTTCCCATCTTCTCTGCCAAAGCGCCCGCAATCGGCGGGGGCGAGCAGGATAGTTACCGAACTGCTTCGGAAAGGCTACGGGGCGGGGACTTGTCCGCGCGGGGAGAGGCCTATAATCGACCCATGAGACAACGCGCGCCCACGCCAACGGCACCAGTGGCGGCGTCAACAGCCGCGCCGGTGGCGGCACCAGCGGCGCCAATGACGCCAGCGCAGCAGCCACATCAACGGCCGCACCAGCAGCAACGGCGCCCATAACGCAGCGAGGCGCGCCGACCCAAGAGGCACAAGCGCAAATCATCAGGGGTGAGAGTCATGAACCGCGAGAGGGAAATCGTCAAGGCGAGCATCTACGGCATTATCGGCAATGCGCTGCTCGTCGCCTTCAAGATGGCCGTCGGGTTCATGTCCCATTCCATCGCCATCATCTTGGACGGCGTCAACAATGCCACCGACGCTTTGTCCTCCATCGTCACCATCGTGGGCACGAAGCTCGCCGGGCGCCGGCCCGACCGCCACCACCCCTTCGGCTACGGTCGCGTGGAATACCTCACGAGCGTCGTCATCGCCATCATCATTCTGGTGGCCGGCTTCATCTCGCTGCGCGAGTCCATCGACAAGATCATCCACCCTGGCACCCCCAGCTACTCGACGATTACCATCACCGTCATCGTGGTGGCCATCCTCGCGAAGATCGCCATCGGCATCATGTTCAAGCGCTTCGGAGACAAGACGAACTCGGAGGCCCTCATCGCCTCGGGCATCGATTCCAACTATGACGCCGTGCTGTCGGCCGGCACGCTCGTGGTAGCGGCGGCCCAGAACTTCTGGGGCCTGAACATCGACGGCGCCGTGGGCCTCATCATCTCGCTCGTAGTGCTCAAAGCCGGCTTCGAGGTGCTCGGCGACGCCCTTTCCCCGCTCATCGGAGGGCCCGAGGACAAGAAGCTCGTCGACGATATCGTCGCTTACGCCAACAGCTTCCCCGACGTGCGCGGCACTTACGACGTGGTGCTGGACAACTTCGGCCCCAACGAGATCTTGGGATCGGTGCACATCGAGGTACCCGACGATATGTGCGCCCGCGACATCCACGCCCTCACCCGCCAGATCAGCGAGGGGCTCGCCGCGAAATTCGGCATCCTCGCCACCGTCGGCATCTATGCTGCCAACACCACCGGCAAATTTGCCCCTCTGCATGCCGACCTCGACGCCCTCGCGAAAAGCGACCCGGCGATCCTACAGGTGCACGGCTTCTACGTAGACGAGAAAACCTCGACCGTCTACTTCGATTTGGTCATAGGCTTTAAGGCCGACGACGACGCCATCCGCGACAAAATAATCGCCCATCTGAAGGAAAAATATCCCGATTACACCTACAATGTCGTCATCGACCACGATTACGAAGACGATCAGCCAACGTAGGCGATCGTGGGGAAAGGGGCGCACGATGGCGGGCGAGAGCCAGAAACTGAAGCTGCTCAACCTCGCCAAGATGCTCTACGAGCGCACCGACGAGAGTCACGGCCTCACCTGCCCCGAAATCATCGCCGGGCTGGCTGAGGCGGGCATCGAGGCCGAGCGCAAATCGGTGTACCGCGACTTGGACGCCCTTCGCGACTTCGGTCTCGACATCGCGAAGCTTCCCACGCACCCGGTCAGCTACGCCCTCGTCTCGCGCACCTTCACCGCCGCCGAGCTCATGCTGCTCACCGACGCCGTGCAGTCCTCGCGCTTCCTCACGGTTCGTATGGCCCATCGCCTCACCGAAGGGCTGGCGTCTCTGGGCTCCTGCCACCACGCCGCCGCGCTTTCCAAGAACGTGCACGTGGAAGGCCGCATCAAGATGCAGAACGAATCGGTGTTCCATCACGTGGACACCTTGCACGAGGCCATCCGCCGCCACCGGCAGGTGGCCTTCCGCTACGTGAAGCACGACGTGAACAAGCGCCCACAGCCCCAAGGGGGCGGCCGCATCTACTGCGAGACGCCGGTATGCCTCATTTACTCCGAGGGGTGCTATTACCTCATCGCCTACAACGAGAAGCACGACTCCTTCCCCAGCTACCGCGTCGATCGCATGCAGGGGCTGCACATCACCGACGAGGCGGCCGTGCGCAACGAGCGCATCGCCACCTTCGATGCTGCGGCCTTCAGCGCCCGGACGTTCTCCATGTTCGGCGGCGAGACGACGCCGGCGACGCTGCTCGTGGAGGAATCGGTCATGAGCGCCATTATCGACCGCTTCGGCAAGGACGTGGAAAGCGCGCCGGTGGATGCGACCCACGCCCGGGTGCACGCCACCGTGGCCGCGAGCCCCGTCTTCTTCGGCTGGCTCGCCCAGTTCGGCACATCGGTGCGCCTGGAGGCCCCCAGCGCCCTGGCCCGCCAGTACGCCGACTACCTGAGAGACATCGCCGACAGCTACTGATCGCCGAAGCGCCCGCAGGCACGTTACTAGTCCGTTACAAATTCGAGGGCTTCGCGAAAGCTTCGCTGCCACGAGACAAAAGCCGTGGTAGCATAAGAGAACTATCTCTTTTCACGAACCGAAAGAAAGCAGCAGATGGCAACTTCGGCGCCTTCCATATTCCCCGCCCTCGCCCAACTCGACATCAAAGACGTCCTCGCCCACATGCCCGGGGGCTTTTTCATCTATCGTGCCGAGGGAGACGAGGAGGTCGTCTACACCAATGAGGCCTGTCTGCGCATCTTCGGCTGCGATGACGAGGCCCAGTTCGCCGAGCTCACCGGCAACACGTTCCCCGGGATGGTGCACCCCGACGACATCGACGCCGTCGAGCACTCCATCAGCCGCCAGATTCAAGCCGACGAGTACTCCATGGACTACGTGGAGTACCGCATCATCCGCCGCGACGGATCTCTGCGCTGGATCGAGGACTACGGGCACCATGTGACCTTGGACGAGGGCACCTTCTTCTACGTGTTCATCAACGACGCCACCGAGAAGCTGCGCGAGCGCGCCGATGAGCTTGAGGCCATAAACGCCCAGCTCAGCGATGCGTACGCCCGCGAGATCGAGCACCGCACCATGCTGCGCAACGCGCTTTCCGAGGCCGAGGCCGCCAACGTGGCGAAAAACGCGTTCCTCTCGAACATGTCCCACGACATCCGCACCCCGCTCAACGCGGTGGTGGGCTACGCGTCGCTCATCTCGGCCCACGGCGAAGAGGCCGAGCGCGTGCGCTCCTACAGCGACAAGGTGCTCGCCGCTTCCGAGCAGCTGCTCGACGTCGTGAACGAGACGCTCGAGATCAGCCGTATGGAATCGGGAAACGTGCAGCTGGCCGAAGCCGAGTGCTCGCTGTCGGAATTGGTCATGCAGGTGCGCAGGGATCTCGTCGATATGGCCGACCGCGCAGATATTACCCTCGAATGCGATATCGAGCCGCTCGTCCACGATCGCGTGATCGTGGATGCGGTGCGCCTGTCTCATGTGCTCGTGCAGCTGGTCGACAACGCTATCAAGTACTCGCCGACCGGCTCTACCGTGCGCCTCATGCTTTCCGAGCGCGCGGACGCGCCCCAGGGCCTCGCCAGCTTCCGCTTCGTCGTCGCCGACGAGGGCATCGGCATGGATCCTTCCTTTATGGAGCGCATGTTCATGCCCTTCGAGCGCGAAAGCAACACCACGGCCTCGGGCGTTCAGGGAACGGGGCTGGGACTCACGATCGTGCGCAACGTCCTCGATCTCATGGAGGGCAACCTTTCTGCGGAAAGTGCCCCCGGCGAAGGATCGACCTTCACCGTGGACATCACCTTCCGTCAAGCCCCCACCGGCGCCGCATCCGAAGCGCAGCACCCTCGTCGCAAGCACGGGCCGGTGCGCCACATCCTGCTCGTCGAGGACAACGAGCTCAACCGGGAAATCGCCTGCTGCCTTCTGGACGACGCGGGATACACCGTTGATACCGCCGAAAACGGCGCCGTGGCGCTCGAGATGATCGAAGGCGCCGATGCTCGCACCTACGATCTCGTGCTCATGGATATCCAGATGCCGGTGATGGACGGATATACGGCCACCCGCGCCATCCGCAAGCTTTCCGATCCCGTCCGCGCGTCGCTGCCCATCATCGCCGTGAGCGCCAACGCCTTCTCCGAGGATCGCAAGCGCTCCCTGGAAAGCGGCATGGACGCCCATCTATCGAAGCCCCTCGACGTCCACCGGCTTCAATCGCTCATCGAAACCGTCGCATAGCGAACGTAGCGCGCTGCAAACGGGAGGCCGCCTCTGCCCTTTGGGAGCAAGACGGCCTCCCGCGTTACCACATTCGGAAGCTTACGAGAAGTCGAACATGGCAGTGGAAAGGTAGCGCTCTCCCGTGTCGGGCAGGATGACGACGATGTTCTTGCCCGCGTTCTCGGGACGCCGGGCCAGCTTTGCCGCCGCCGCCACCGCCGCGCCGGAGGAGATGCCCACGAGCAGCCCGTCGCGCGCGGCCAGTTCGCGCCCCGCCTCGAAGGCCTCCTCGTCTTCGACGGCAATGACCTCGTCGTAGATATCGGTATCCAACGCCTCGGGCACGAACCCGGCGCCGATACCTTGAATTTTGTGGGCGCCGGCGCGGCCCTCGGAAAGCACGGGGGATCCAGCAGGCTCCACGGCCACCACCTGGATAGCCGGGTTCTGCGCTTTCAGATAGGCGCCCGTGCCCGACAGCGTGCCGCCCGTGCCCACACCGGCCACGAGGATGTCCACCGCGCCGTCGGTGTCCTTCCAGATCTCAGGACCCGTGGTGCGCTCGTGCACAGCCGGGTTCGCCGGGTTGGAGAACTGCGAGGGAATGAACGAGTTCGGAATCTCCGCCGCCAGCCGCTCGGCCTCTTCAATGGCGCCCTTCATGCCCTTGGCGCCCTCGGTAAGCACCAGCTCCGCTCCGTAGGCGCGCATGAGGTTGCGTCGCTCGATGGACATGGTCTCGGGCATGACGATGATGATGCGGTTGCCCCGCACAGCGGCGATGGCAGAAAGGCCGATGCCGGTGTTGCCGGAGGTGGGCTCGATGATGACCGTCTCGTCGTCGAGGACCCCGGCCTCCACGGCGGCGTCGATCATCGATTGGGCGGCGCGATCCTTCACCGAGCCGGTGGGGTTGAATGACTCAACCTTCCCGATGAGCGTGGCGGGCAGCTCGTGGGCGAGCTCGTAGTTGGTCAGCTCCACCAGCGGCGTGCGACCGATCAGCTCGGTGACGTTCTTGTGGATAGTCATGGCAGGTCCTTTCTGGTTGAGGCAAAGTCGACTGCCGGTCGGGAGCGCGGGGTGTTCTGACCGAGCGAGTTCCGCAGATGGTATCGAAGGCACGGTGATGCGGGGAGGCGCAATGCCCGCTGCGCCTTCGATACCATCGAGGACTGTCTGAGCGAATCAGAATTCCCCGCGTTCCCGACCGACGAGGAGGTGCATTGCCCCCATCCTACTGAATAGCCCCACTTCGTCAACGGCCCGCGCCATAGCGGTTTTCGATGGCGGCACGACCGAGAAAACCGTGGCGCACCGTCAAGTTCTCCCTTCCATCGTCGCTCAGCGGCCGTATAATACCTAGCAGTTCCCTAGACTTGAATCCTGACCCGCCATAGGAGCTTCCCATGACCCTGCAGCAACTTCGCTACCTCATCGCCATCGCGAACCACGGCTCCATCTCGGCGGCGGCGCACACGCTGTACGTCTCGCAGTCAAGCCTGTCGGTGGCCGTGCGCGACATCGAGCGCGAGACCGGCGTCACCATCTTCGAGCGGTCCAACCGCGGCATCACGCTCACGAGCGATGGCATCGAGCTTTTGGGCTACGCCCGCCAAGTGGTGGAGCAGGCCGACCTCATGGAGCAGCGCTACTCCGGCCGCGGCGGCGAGGCGGCGCAGCGTCTATCCATCACCTCCCAGCACTACGCCTTCGTGGTGGAGGCGTTTCTGGAACTGGCCGAGGAGTACGAGGGCGCTGGTTACAACTTCAGCCTGCGCGAGACCCGCACCTCCGAGGTCATCGAGGACGTGCGCGACTTCCGCAGCGATCTGGGCGTGCTGTACCTCTCCACGTTCAACGAGAGCGTCATCGGGCACGCCCTTTCCGACGCGAACCTCTCCTTCAACCTGCTGTTCACCGCCCAGCCCCACGTGTTCGTGAGCGACAAGCACCCCTTAGCCTCCCGCACCGAGGTGACCGTGGAGGATCTGGAGGACTACCCCCGCTACGCCTTCGAACAGGGGGCAAACAACTCGTTCTTCTACTCCGAGGAGCCCCTGGCCGAGCTGCCCCACACAAAGTGCATCTCCGTGAGCGACCGCGGCACCCTCTCGAACCTGCTCGCCCACCACAACGGCTACACCATCTCCACCGGCGTGCTCTCCAGCGAGATGTACACCGGCATCGCCAGCGTGCCCCTGCAGACCAAGGAGCTCATGCGCGTGGGCTACATCGTTCACAACGAGCGACAGCTGTCGCCTCTGGCCCAAAGCTACATCGAGAAGCTGAGCCTGTTCGTGGAAGGCTACCAGATAGGCCTCGCGGGGCTGTAGGCCAAAGCAGCAGCGGGCAGCATCCGCAGCCCCTGTCTCCTTTCGGGCGGCCTAGAAAGCCCGGACGATGGTGCCGCCGCCGAGGACGATGTCGCCTTCATAGAGGACGGCGGCCTGGCCTGGGGCGGCGGCGCGCTGGGGCTCGTCGAAGGTGACGGTCAGCTCGTCGGGGCCGGTCTGCTCGGCGACCGCTGGCACGGGCCGCTGGCGGTAGTGGGTCTTCACCTGCACCTCGCGCGGGCCTTCCAAAACGCCTCCGCTGATGAGATTCACATCGCAGGCCACTACTCCTGAGCTGAGCAGCTCGTCTTTGAAGCCGACGATAAGCTGGTTGGCAAACGCATCTTTCCCCAGCACGTACAGCGGCTCGCGCGCCGCCACACCGATGCCCTTGCGTTGCCCGATGGTGTAGCGGATGAGGCCTGCATGCTCCCCAAGAACACGTCCTTCCCGGTTCACAATCTCGCCCGGTTCAAAAGCAGAACCAACCAAGGCGTTCTTCGGACCCGACTCCGTAGGGGCGGACCTCTGTCCGCCCTCGCCCCCGATCATCGGAGACGCGCACGAGGCTTCCCCCTCGCAACAGCGCACCCGGCACCATGCTTCAATGAATCCCATGTAGTCGCCGTCGGGAACGAAGCAGATATCCTGGCTCTCGGACTTTTCCGCTGTGACGAAGCCGTGGGCGCGGGCCAGCTCGCGCACCTCGTCCTTCGTCAGCTCGCCCAGAGGAAACAGCATGTGGGCGAGCGTGTCCTGGGTGAGGTGGTACAGCACGTAGCTCTGGTCCTTGGCCGGGTCGCTCGCCCGCAGAAGCTGCCAGCGCCCGGTCGCCTCGTCCCAACGGCGCCGTGCGTAGTGCCCCGTGGCCACGTAATCGAGCCCCATCTCGCGCCGGCGCTTTTGCAGCGCCTCGAACTTCAGGAACCGGTTGCAGTCGATGCAGGGGTTGGGCGTGCGCCCCTCGAGATAGGCATCGCAGAAGGGGCGCACCACCGCCGCATCGAAGCGATCGCGCAGATCGAAGGCGTCGTGGAGAATGCCAAGACGCCGGCACACCGCCCGCGCATCTTCTACATCACGCGACGATCCGCACGTCGACCCCTCGCCTTCCCCGGCGCCGCCTAAAACCTCGCCGCCGCGCAGCACCATCGTCGCACCGCGCACGTCGTAGCCCGCCTGCTGCAAGAGCAACGCGCACACGGAGCTGTCGACGCCTCCCGACATCGCCGCCATCACGCTGGCCGCCCCGGGCGCCGCGGCCGTTCCTCTGTCATTTCCGAAAGTCATGGGGCGCATCATAGCACAGCATGGAGCATCTCTCTTCTCTCCCTGCTCCATCGCGCTCCGTCCGCGTCGTCGCCTTCCACCTTCCCCTCGCTCACCGCCCTGTGGAGCGCGAGACAGGCATCCCCGCCCGTGCCCACTGCCAATCGTGCTACGCTGGAACTATGCAGGGGTACCGCCCCGACAAAGCGAGCCAAACCCGTGGCCGCCTCGTCGATGCGGTTGAGAGGGCGCTTGCCCAACCCTTCGAACCTGTCAGCTAACACTGTCGTAGGGAGCATGCTCACCAAGCACAAGGGGCGCTTCCTGCGGGGAGCGTCTTTCTTTTTGGCACGCCCGCAGGCCAGCGCTCCAGCTTCCGGAAAGGAATCGTCATGACCGAACCTTCCACCTGCGCCATCAGCGCGTCCGCAGACGCCTGCGCGTCCCGCAGCACCCGAACCGAGGCAGAGCTTCGGGCGCTCATGGCCCGCGCCGTGCACGAGGTGCGCGAGACGAACCCGCTGGCGCCCTCCATCACCAACACCGTGACCCAGAACTTCGTCGCCAACGCCCAGCTGGCCGTCGGCGGTTCGGCGGCCATGGTGTATCTGCCCGACGAAGGCGAATGCGTCGCCGCCCTGGGAGGAGCCGTCTACATCAACCTGGGTACCCTGCTGCCCGTCTACGAGCAAACGGTTCCCGCCACGGCGCGCGCTTGCGCGGCGGCGGGCAAGTCTTGGGTGCTCGACCCGGTGGGCATCGGCATCGGCAGCCTGCGCACCCAGCTCATCGAGGCCGTGCGCGAGAACCCCCCGGCCATCCTGCGCGGCAATGCTTCGGAGATCATCGCCGTGGCCGAGCTGTGGGGGCTTGCCGGCAACTCGTCCGACGACGCCTCCGGCGACGGCCCCCGCGGCGTGGACAGCACCGATTCCGTGGACGCCGCCGAGCGCGCCGCCGTGGCGTGCGCCCGCTTCACCGGGGGTGCGGTGGCCGTCTCCGGTGCCACCGACCTTGTCACCGATGGCGCACAGGTGGCGCGGCTTTCCGGCGGCTCGCCCCTCATGACCTGCATCACCGGCTCCGGCTGCTCGCTGGGCGGCGTCGCGGCGGTGTACGCCTGCGTGGCCGACCCCTTCGTGGCGGCGCTCACCGCAACGGCCGCCTACAACCTGGCCGGCCTGCGCGCTGCCGAGGCCTGCAGCGGTTCCGGCAGCTTCCAAGTCGCCTTCCTCGACGCGCTCTATAACCTCACCGCCGAGGAAGTGGCCGAGGCGCCCCTGATCCTCACCGGCGCCTCTGGCACGCAGGCCCTGTGACGCCACCAGCATCCGATCCGAAGATCCCATGGTCGATTTTTGAATTTGGCGCCGTAAATGCCAGTTCGACCCCGTAATGGCAGGACTAAAATGCTGAATCTTGCCATTTCTACCCTCAACTGGCATTTTCACGGCCATTTCTCCAGAAATGGTTCCAAGCACCTTACCATTACGGGGTCGAACTGGCATTTACATCGAAGATTTCGAAAAGGAGAGCCCCATGAACACCCTTGTTGCCGTTGCCATCGCACCCTTCGGCGTGGGGGACGAGCTGGCCCCTTACGTGGCCGAGGCCGTCCGCGTCATCCGCGACTCCGGCCTGCCCCACCGCACCACCTCCATGTTCACCGAGATCGAGGGCGAGTGGGACGAAGTCATGACCGTCGTGCGCGACGCAACCATGGTTCTCGCTGATCAGGGCATTCGCACCGAGGTGATCCTGAAGGCCGACATCCGCCCGGGACACACCGACACCCTGCGCACCAAGGTCGAGAAGGTGGAAGAGCTGCTGGCCGAGTAGAGGTTCGTCCACAACTTTCCATCATCTGCATGGAGCCTCTTGCGCTTTCGCGTCGGCCCGCTATGATGCTTCCCCGAAATACGACAAGAAGCGAAAGAGGTTCCATGCTCCGCAAGATTATTCACATCGACGAGGACAAATGCACCGGCTGCGGCCTGTGCGTCGACGCATGCCACGAGGGCGCCATCGCTATGGTCGACGGCAAGGCGCGCCTGGTGCGCGACGACTACTGCGACGGGCTGGGCGACTGCCTTCCGGCCTGCCCCACTGACGCCATCTCCTTCGTGGAACGGGAAGCCGCCCCTTACGATGAGGCCGCCGTCGCCGCGCACCTAGCCACCCGTAACAACAACGGCATGTCCGGCAGCGCTCCGGCTGCGCCCCATGGCGGCTGCCCCGGCTCAGCCGCCCGCACGCTCATCGCCGAGGTCTCGAAGCCGGCATCAGCGCCCCATGGCGGCTGCCCCGGCTCCCGCAGCCGCTCCCTGGACGGAGCCCCGGCACCGGCCGCCTCGGCGCCGGCTACCCGCACCGCCGCCCCAGCCGCCGCCGACAACGCCGATCCCCTCGCCACCATCGCCGCCGCTCTGCCGAACCGTCTGGCCCAGTGGCCGTGCCAGATCAAGCTCGTACCGGTGCAGGCTCCCTACTACCAGGGCCGCGGGCTGCTCATCGCCGCCGACTGCACCGCGTTTGCCTGCGCCAGCTTCCACGAGCGCTTCATGAATGGCAACGTCACCATCATCGGCTGCCCCAAGCTGGACGAGGGCTCCTACACTGACAAGCTCGCCGCCATCATCACCGCCAACGACATTACCTCAGTCACCGTCGCCCGCATGGAGGTGCCCTGCTGCGGCGGTCTCGAGCGCGCCGCCGCCGAGGCCTGCGCCCAGTCGGGAAAGGGCATCCCCTTCGAAGTGGTCACCTTCGCCGTCAACGGCGACGTCATCAGCTAGGCGCGGCAACCCACCTCGGCCATAACCGCCTCCGAAACGATCCCGACCACCTCCGGGATCGTTTCTTCTTTCACAGACGAGAAGCTCATCATGAAGGCGGGACGGCGCCAACCCGCCCCGCAGCCCGTGAACCGATAACGGCCCAAAGGCGCCAGGCGCACGCCCCGAATTGCAGCGCGCCGGGCCACGCGCTCCTCGAAAGTCGCGCCACCTCTCTCATCTCCTTCGACGCCCCTCACTTCCATGAGGAAGTGCAGCCCGGCGCCCGCATTGGCAAAGTGCAAATGATCGCCGGCCGAAGACGCCGCCAGTGCGTCAATCAGCGCGCTCAGCAACCGCCGGTAACGCGTCCGCTGGCGATTGACGTGGCGCTCATAGTCCCCCGACTCCATGAACCGCGCCAACGTCAGCTGCTCCAATGCACCCACCGTACAGGCGTAGAAACCGAGCCTGTCGCGGAACCGTTCGGCCAGCGCCTCGGGCAGCACCATGTAGCCAATGCGGAAAGCGCCCCCGAGCGTCTTCGAGAACGTGTTCGCGTAAACGACCCGCCCAGCCCCATCGAGGGCCGCGAGCGGAGGCACGGGACGCCCCGCCATGCGGAACTCGCAGTCGAAGTCGTCCTCGATGAGGTAGCGCGGCCGGGCGCTGGAAGCTTTCACGCTCCGACCATGAGCCTCCCCGGCCGCTGCACCGTCCTTGGGCGCGGCAACCCCGCTCTGGGCCCATTCCAGCAGCGAACGCCGGCGCGACACCGGCACCGTGATGCCGGTGGGAAACTGGTGGGACGGCGTGCAGTGCAGCACATCGACGCCCGCGCGCGCAAGCGACTCCAAGGCCGGCCCTTCCCCATCGAGAGCGATCGGCCGCACCGTCACGTCGTTCGACTCGTAGATGCGCGTAAGCCGCGGATAGCCGGGGTCTTCCACACCGTATACCAGGTCGCGGCCGAGCAGCTGCACGAGCAGACCATAAAGCGACTGGGCACCGGAACCGATCACGATCTGGTCGGGATGCACCTCCATGCCGCGAAAGCCCCGCAGATGCGCTGCGATGGCCGCCCGCAACCGAGGCGATCCCTGGGGCCTCGACGCCTCCAGCACCGTGCGCTCGCTCTCGTCGGCCAACACGCGCCGCAGCATCCGTGCCCACGCCGCGTAGGGAAACACCCCTTCCGGCGCCGTCGCCCCCGTGAAGTCGGCGAGCCATTTGCGTCCGGCGCCTGGAGAAACCCCAGCCAAACCCTCTTCGCTGTGAGCTATGCAAAAAGGGGCGCCTTTTCTGGCAAGTTTTTCGAACTTTTCGACGCCATCATTCCCAGAAATCCTCGCTTCGGGCCTGCAAGACGCGCTTTTGGCCCCAGAACTGTCCCCAAGAGGGACTTTTACCTCTGCGGATGTCGAAATCCTCGAAAAACTTGCCAGATTCGGCCCGATTTCCTGAACATAGAAACCGCTGCGGGGCACGGCGCGCACATAGCCCTCGGCCACCAGCTGATCGTAGGCCCCCTCTACGGTGACGACGCTCACTCCCAAATGCTTCGCGAACGCCCGCTTGGAGGGCAAACGATCGCCGGCTCCAAGAGCGCCGGACTCGATATCGAACCGCAATGCCCGGTAAAGCTGCTCGTACAGGCTCTCCCTCACTGTGCGGTTGAGCGCGTAGGTGAGCATTGCCTCCCTCCCTTCTTTGCGCTGCGCGCTTTCGTGCCAGCCGCCATCCCGCCACTGCCCCATTTCTCGTGATGGTTCTCCGACGCGCTGCATATCTGACCTTATTAAAACTTTGGGAATTGAATATAACACTAAGTCCAGTTATCCCTTATCCTTTCGCCCATATTATTTGCGAAAGGAAGGAACTCTCATGCCCCAAACTACCCCCGCCCCCGCAGCCTCTGTCGAGCGCGCGGCCCTGAACCGCCAGCTCGCCCAAATGCTGAAGGGCGGCGTCATCATGGACGTCACCACCCCCGAGCAGGCCCGCATCGCCGAGGCCGCGGGTGCTGCGGCCGTCATGGCGCTCGAGCGCATCCCCGCTGACATCCGCGCGGCCGGCGGCGTGTCCCGCATGAGCGATCCTGCCATGATCAAGGGCATCCAGGCGGCCGTCTCCATCCCCGTCATGGCGAAATGCCGCATCGGGCACTTCGCCGAGGCGCAGATCCTTCAGGCCATCGACATCGACTACATCGACGAATCCGAAGTGCTCTCGCCGGCCGACGACACCTACCACATCGACAAGACCGTCTTCGCCGTCCCCTTCGTCTGCGGAGCGCGCGACCTCGGCGAGGCCCTGCGCCGCATCGCCGAGGGTGCCACGATGATCCGCACCAAGGGCGAGCCGGGCACGGGCGACGTCGTACAGGCCGTGCGCCATATGCGCCGCATGAACGCCGAGATCCGCCGCATCCAGAACCTGCGCGCCGATGAATTGTTCGAAGCGGCGAAGGAACTGCGCGTGCCGGTGGAGTTGCTGCGCGAGGTGCACGAGGCCGGCAAGCTGCCCGTGGTGAACTTCGCCGCCGGCGGCATCGCCACCCCGGCCGATGCGGCCCTCATGATGCAACTGGGCGCCGAGGGCGTCTTCGTGGGCAGCGGCATCTTCAAGTCGGGCGATCCGGCCCGGCGCGCCGAGGCCATCGTGAAGGCCACGACGAACTTCAACGACCCGGAAATGCTCGCCGCGCTTTCGGAAGACCTCGGCGAGGCCATGGTGGGCATCAACGAGCAGGAGATTCAGATCA
Organism: uncultured Adlercreutzia sp.; assembly: GCA_902478715.1. Taxonomy (GTDB): domain Bacteria; phylum Actinomycetota; class Coriobacteriia; order Coriobacteriales; family Eggerthellaceae; genus Adlercreutzia. The sequence continues at coordinate 3,292 of CABSMC010000057.1, read as the reverse complement.
TCATGGAAGAGCGGGGACAGTAGCACCACCGCCTTCGCATGCGCGCCCTCCTCTTCGCGCTCAGCCACCGTCACGCACGCCTTATCACCACCGTCTCATCCCGCAGCATGCGCATGGCCCATGCCGGAATCAGGAGAATCCCATGCCCCCAACGATCGCCGTCCTCGCCCTGCAAGGGGCCTTCATCGAGCACGAGCAGCGCCTGCAATCCCTTGGCTGCGCCACCATCGAGCTGCGCCAAGCCGCCGACCTCGCCCGTCCCTTCGACGGCCTCGTGCTCCCCGGCGGCGAGTCCACCGCGCAGGCGAAGCTGCTGCACGACCTGGGAATGTTCGAACCGCTGCGCCAACGCATCGCCGAGGGCCTACCCGTCCTCGGCACCTGCGCCGGCCTCATTCTTCTGGCCGACCATTTTCGCACCCTGCCCGTCACCGTCCGCCGCAACGCCTACGGCCGTCAGCTCGGCAGCTTCCACGCCGAGGGCCGCTGGGAAGGTGAAGCCGTCCCCCTCACCTTCATCCGCGCCCCGCGCATCGAAGCCACCGGCCCCGGCGTCCAGCCCCTCGTCACCCTGGCCGGCACGCCGGCAGCCGTGCGCTACCGCAACCAGATAGCCGCCGCCTTCCATCCCGAACTCGACGACGACAACCGCCTCTACGATGCGTTCCTTGGGCTGAGAGCTTAAATCCTTTGTTGTGATGCGCAGATCGTTGCTTCCAGACGCAGCCAATCCCCACTCACATCCCACGCACCACTCATTGCTGCAAATAATCTCGCCGCGTGAAACAACTTGAAACTATTCGCAACGTCTAGTGCTTTCACCATCACGAGCGAATTCAGCATCAAAGTGAATCCAGATTTCTTGCTTTATTCAAATCACGATTTGACAAATCTAAATTTGAATAGCATACTCTGGTCATTCTTTTCATGTTTAACCTTCAGGAGTTCTCTATGCGCTTTATCGGCCGTCAGCACGAGCTCGCGTTTCTCAACGATTGCTACCACTCGCCCAAAGCTCAACTCGTCTTCCTCTACGGGCGTCGGCGCGTCGGCAAAACCGAAACGCTCTTCGAGTTCGCAAAGGACAAGCCGCATATCTTCTTCGCCTCCCCCGAGGCGACACGCGAGGAGCAGCTCGCTCTGTTCTCTCGCCGTCTCTTCGACGGCGGCTCCCCCGCTGGCCGCTATTTATCCCGCTTCGAAACCTGGCACGACGCGCTCGGCGAGGTGGCAGAGCTGCCCACAGAAGGCCGGACGCTGCTCATCATCGACGAGTTTCCCTATCTCGTGAAGTCGGATCCCTCCCTGCCCTCAGTGCTGCAGAACCTTTGGGATGCCACGCTGAAGTCGAAAAACCTCATGATCGTGCTCTGCGGCAGCGCCATGAGCTACATCGAAAACGAATTGCTCGCCGAGAAGAACCCTCTTTACGGCCGCGCCACGGGCATCCTCAAAATGAATCCCATGGACTACCGCACCGCCGCCGAGTTCTTCCCCGCGTTCTCTCCGCAAGATCAGGTGCTCGCCTTCTCCATTCTCGGCGGCATCCCACATTACCTGGCGCAGTTCGACGATCACCTCAGCGTCGCCGACAACATAAAGCGTCACGCGCTCGCCAAGGGGTGCGCTCTCTACAGCGAAGTGGAGTTCCTTCTTCATCAGGAGCTGCGCGAAACCTCCGTTTACAACGGCATCATTCAGGCCGTTGCCCTGGGGGCCTCATCGCTCGGCGAAATCGCCAGCCGTGCCATGGTAGATGCGCAAAAGGCTGCCGTCTACTTGAGGAATCTCATCGAACTCGGCATCATCGAACGCGAATTCTCCGTCGAGGCCAGCATAAAAGAGCAGTCGAAGGGAGCTCGCGGCCTCTACCGCATGGCTGATGAGTTCTTCCGCTTCTGGTACGCCTTCGTTTTCCCCAACCGCTCGGATTTGGAAATGCTCGACGTCGACGGTGTCTACCGCTTCGATGTCGAGCCGCAGCTCACCCGTTTCGCCAGCGCTTCCTTTGAGGACATCTGCCGCACATGGTTGCGCGAGCAGAACCGCGCGGGAGAACTTCCTACGCGCTTCGGAGAAATCGGACGCTTTTGGAGCAAGCAGTTGGAAATCGATGCCGTGGGCCTTTCGAAGGCCCACGGCAACCGCCCGAAGGGAGCCCTCAAGCTCTTCGGTGAGTGCAAGTTCGGCCACGAACTCGTGGGGGAGAACGTTCTTGCGCATCTTGACGATAAGATCGCGCAGATCGCGCCAGACGGCGCGCGCGAACGCTACCTCTTCGCCCGCGAAGGCTTTAGCGAGAACCTGGAACAGCGCGCCCGGGAAGACGGCAGCCTGCATCTCGTCAGCGTCGATGAGCTTTATCACTGACGAATCGAACTATGCAACAACTTGAGACTATTTGCAACAACGAGAAAGGCGCCGACGTCTATTCGTCCACCTGCAGCTCGGCGAAGGCGGACTCGGGGCTCACCTCGCCGGCATCGTTTACCGAGCGGACGCGCAGCACGTAGAAGCCCGCCTTCTCCGGCGTGTAGTCGAAGGTCCAGGTGAGGTTCTGGTAGTCGTTGGTGTCCGGCGTCTCGTAGCGCGTCCAGTGCTCGCCATCGTCCAGCGAGAACTCCACAGCCGCGATGGAGTGGCCGAAGTCGTAGGCCGTCCCCTTGAAGCGCACTGGCGTGCCCACGTGCCCATAGGTGCGAGGTATCATGCATGCTCCTCTCGTCGAAAACACCATTGTAGCAAAAGGCCGGCCCTGCAGACGCGCATCCGCAAGACCGGCCCCGAAGGCGCTGCGACTCGAAGGGGAAGAGGCAGCCGACAACTTACGACACTTCGGAATCGGAACGAGCCGACATTTCCCCCACACATTCTGGGAACGCCTCGTCGTAGTCAGGGTCGTCCTCGCGGCGCACGAATTCGTATAGAAGGCGGCGCGTGGCGGGCAGCTCTTTCTTCTTCAGCTGGTGCTCCCACAGCACGAGCACCTTCCAGCCAGCCTCCTCTAGCGCCGCCAGGTTTTGCTCGTCGCGCTCGACGTTGCGGGCGAACTTGGCCTCCCAGTAATCGAGGTTCTTCTTGGGCACCGACAAGCTGCACACCGGACAGCGATGCCAGAAGCACCCGCGAATCTCGATGGCCAGCTTGCGGCCCACGAACGCCACATCGGGCCGACCGGGAGCCTTCCCCCAATCGCAGCGATAGCCGGGAAAGCCCATCTCGCGCAGCATGCGGCGCACGAGCACCTCCGGCTTCGTGTCGCGCCGCTTGTTGCCCTGCATCGACTTGTTCG
>CABSMC010000056.1 GCA_902478715.1 uncultured Adlercreutzia sp. | reverse complement strand
GGCCCAGCATGGCGGCCCCGGCGACGGCCACAGCCGAGCCGGTCAGGAAGTCGCGGCGGGAAAGGGCTCCAGCGCCCGTGATGTTCTCGGCCATGGCTAGGCCTCCTTTCCAGCTGGGGCAGCGGTGGCGTCGGCATCGCTCGCTGCGGCGGCATCCCCGCTGCTCTGCGCTGCCGCGCCGCCAGTCGTCTCGGCGCCGGCGGCAATCTCCGCCTGGGCGAGCGCGTCTTCCACAGCTTGCTTCACCCCGGCCGTCGTGATGGTGGCCCCGGCGACAATGTCGATGTCGGCGCCCTGGGCCGCCTCGATCATCTCGGCGTACAGCCCGTCGCGGATGGCCTCGTAGCCGCCGCGGCTCTGGCTCTCCCCTTCCTGGGTCGTCTCCAAGCAGGTGATACGCCCGTCATCCAGAAGCAGCGTCACCGTGATGGCGCCCTCCATGCCGCGCCCGCGCCCGACATACACCCCGTCGGCGTAGGCACCCTCGGCCCGGGCCGCCCCATCGACCGCCACTTCGGCAGCCCAGGGATCGTCAGTGCGCAGGGCCAGCTGCTCCGCCGAGGCGGCATCCTTCGACCCGGATCCCTCGAAGGACGCCCCACAACCGGAAAGCCCCAGGGCGAGAGCGGCCGCGCTGCAAGCGATGGCCGTCGTTGTTCGCTTCATGTTCCCTCCTATCATTCGTCTGTGCGTTCCAATTATTTCTTCGTGAAAGTTTTCTTTTTCTTTCTTCAATGAACTTTATTTGGGGAATCTTAGCAGTATTTTCCCCGCTTATCAATGCTTTATTGACTCATTTACCAATTCCGTCAATTATTACCAACTTGCAAAATTATGGATATTGACTGAAGAGTTCTTCACAGGTATGGTACTGCACAGCATCTATTTGATGCCCTGCGCAGCCGGTGCGAGTGGGTCAGCGAGGCCTCTTGTGCTCCACCCGCGGCGGGCTTCGCGGCAAGGAAGGCACCGATCCTTAAAGGAGGGATCACCATGTTATTCGACGTGTACGGCCCGAACGCCGGCTTCCAGTGGCTCGGCCTGGCGATGGTGCTCATCGCGCTCATCCTGCTGAACGAGTTCGCCCGCCGCACCAAGGCCGGCGGCATCTTCATGTTCTTCGGCGTCTGCGGCGCCATGACCGTCTACTGCCTGGCCGTGGAGATCGGTGCGGCGTCCGGTGCCGAGTGGGCCGTGAACAACCCCACCCACACCGATATGAACAGCTGGTTCCACTACGCCAAGGTGTACGCCGCCACCGCCGGCTGCATCGGCTTCATGATGCTGAAGTACTCCTGGGGCAAGATCGGCCGCTCACATTGGTTCAAGGCCTTCCCCTTCGTCATCGTGGCCATCAACATCCTCATCGCCGTGGTGAGCGACTTCGAGAGCGCCTTCCGCGCCTTCGGCACCACGTGGGTTTCCACCGAGGGCGTCACCCTGTACGGCGGCTGGCACAACGTGTTCAACGGCATCGCCGGGCTGCTCAACATCGCCTGCATGACCGGCTGGTTCGGCATCTACATCTCCAAGAAGCGCCAGGACATGCTGTGGCCGGACATGACGTGGGTGTTCATCATCGCGTATGACCTCTGGAACTTCTGCTACACCTACAACTGCCTGCCCACCCACTCCTGGTACTGCGGCATCGCCCTTCTGCTCGCGCCGACCATTGCCGGCCTTATCTGGAACAAGGGCGGCTGGATCCAGAACCGCGCCTTCACGCTTTCCATGTGGTGCATGTTCTGCCAGATGGTGCCCATGTTCGCCAACGACTCCGTCTTCGCCGCCGACTCGGTGAACAACCCGCAGGTGAACCTGGTCGTGTCCCTCATCGCCCTGGCCGCCAACGTGGCCGCCCTGGCCTACATCGTCTACCGCAGCAAGAAGCTCGGCGTGAACCCGTACAAGCAGGAGGTGTTCGTGGGGACCAAGGACTTCCAGAAGGCCATGGAGCGCCGCGCCGACACCGCCTACCTGCTTGAGACCGAGCCCGCGAGCGCCACAGCCGCCGAGATCGCCGAGATGGTGGCCTACAACGAGCTGCCCGCAACCGGCACCCCCGGCTACGTCTACGTCGCCGTGGAGAAGGACGAGCAGTAGTCATTTGGTTGGCTAAGCTGGCATTCGACTAAGTGGCTGGCCAGGGAAACCAGCCTGGCCGCGGACGCTCGAGCAAGCCCATTTCCCAAAACAAGCTCATCCCGCAGAGGGGGGATCCGCAACGGCGCGGATCTCCCTCTTCTTTTTCGCGTGAATCCCCCTCCTTTTCATTTTCGCGAAGTGAATGCCAGTTGGGGGCAGAAATGGTCAATGCCCGATTCGGAAAATGCCAGTTGAGGGTAGAAATGGCCGGATAACCGCGATTTCTCGCGCCGCCTTTCGACCATTTCGGCCCCCAACTGGCATCTACGGCGCCCTTTTCGCGAATCACCCACGTCAGGACCTCTTCGCGAACCGCCTACAAATGCCGCAGGTTGACGCGGTAGCTGCGCAAGCGCTCCTCGCCGATGTCGGAGATGACGGCATCAAGCGCCGCGAGTATCTGCTCGCGCTGCTCGGGTAACCGACCGTGCAGCATCACCGGGTTGGACGCCCCCAGCATGGCGAACTCCACGGGAATGTCCAGCCGCAAGACCAGCTCCTTCACCTCCTCGTACTTTTCCACCTCGATCGCCTCGCGCCACCGACCGGCCTCGATCTCTCGGTACAGCGCCGAGCTACGGTATATGGTGAGCATATTCGCACCGATGAGCCAGGGGTTCGTCCGGTTGCAGACATCCGCCGTCGCCCGCGCCCCCGCCAGACCGCGCCCGGCGCCCGAGATACCGACCAGGTAGAAGAATGCGTAGGAGATCCCCGCAGCATCGAGCCGCGCGCACTGTTTCGCGATGTCCTCGGCCCCGTAGCCCTTGTCCATGAACGCAAGAGCCTCCTCGTCACCGGTCTCGATGCCGATGGTGAGACCGTCGAACCCAGCCGCCGCGAGCTCGGCGAGCTCCTCGTCGGTCTTTGCCGCCACATCGGTCACGCGGGAGAAGCACCCGATGCTCTTGCATTGCGGGAAGTAGGTGCGAACAAGCGACGCGATCTTCCGCAAATGCAGCGCCTTCAGCCCGAAGGGGTTCGCTCCCGCAAGAAATATCCGACTCGCGCGGGCGCCGGGCAGCTCGAACAGGTGCTCTTCGGCTTTCCGAAGCGGATCGTGATACCACGTCTGCGCTTCCAGAAGATCCGCCTCGATGTCCTCCAAGGGCGACGGGCGAAACTTGAACGGCAGGTCCTCGTACAACGTGCAGAACTTGCACCGGTGATGCGTGCAACCCGCCGTCGCCTCGATGATGAGCGAGTCCGCCTCGTAGGGCGGCCGCCAGATCGTTCCCGTGTAATGCATGGCACTCCTTTCTCTCATGCTTGGTGCGATTGGGAAAATCGTTGTCGACATTAAATCCTTCACTGACACGCCTTCAAGGCGCTCATCGCCGATTTCGCTCCCCACCCCATGCGCCATCGATTCCGTTCCCTGTCATCATGCTAGGATTGGTATTCGATTTGAAGTACTGTCTTTTTCTGAAGTAGAAGAGAGGAAGACCTATGGCTCGAAGGCAAGGCGAAGAGGTGGAGCGCTGCAAGTCCGTCTCCATCATCCAGCGCATGATCGGCGGAAAATGGAAGATCGAGATTCTCTTCTACATCGCGCTTAAAGACGTGCGGCATTTCGGGCAGCTGAAGCGCTGCATTGGAAACATATCCGAGTCCACGCTTTCCAAGCAGCTCAAGGAACTCGTGAACAACGGTTTCCTCACGCGCACTGATTTCGGCGAGGTGCCCCCGCGCGTGGAATACACCCTCACCCCACAAGGCGAAAGCTTCGTGCCCATTCTCCCCGCTCTGAAGCAATGGGGAGAGAAGGAGCTGGGGCTTTAAATGGGCAATCCGAACTGTCCGAACAGCTGGGTCGGCTCCTCTTTAATACCATCCCTGTTTACAGCTTCTAAAAACTTTTGAGAAGCTTACGCGCCAACTTCTCAAAAATTTTTAGAAGTTTGTATCTGGAGAAAGCCATGGACAACATTGCGGCCCTTACGGCGGAGGCATCACAGAAGACCGCTTGGAAGGATCGGCGTTCTCGCCCCAGACGCAAACACTCCTGGAAGGGATGTTCGACCGCTACCTGACGGAGGGTGGCTTCCCCGGCGTGCAGAATCGCCTCAACGAAGACCGTATCGAGCTTTTACAGAGCTACGTACGCGATGTCGTGGCCCGCGACGTGGCAGAGCGCCTGAGCCGCGAGGACATCCGACTCGCCAATCAGTTCGCCCTGCACGGTCTGCGCAACACGGCTTGCGAGTTATCCGTCAACCAGCTCGTCGAAAGCTTCAAAGAGCTCGGCTTCAAGATATATTGGGAGAAGGCGGACCGCATCATGGATCTTCTGCGCCAGGCCTTCCTGCTCATGAAAGTAGAGGAGCACGCCTTCGCGCTGAAGCCCCAGACCACGGCGACGCCGAAGGTGTACGGCATCGACCCGGGCATCGTCTACGCCGTCTCGCGAGCAAATCAGCAGGATGTGGGCAAACGGTTCGAAACAGCGGTCTACCTGGAGTTGCGTCGGCGCATGGCGGGCAAGCGCACCGAATCGATCACCTCCTACACCGCACCGGGGCCTCGGGGGCAGAAAGTGGACTTCCTACTCGGCGATGCGCTCTCCGCCGAGCCCTACGCCCTCATCCAGGTGACAGCATCCATAGCCTCCCCACGCACTCGCGAACGGAAGGTGGATTCCCTCGTTGCCGCCATGGAAGCGACGGGCATCGAGGAAGGCACCATCGTGACGCTGAGGGAAGAGGAGCGCATAGAAACCGAAGCCGGTCCTATCGAGGTTGTCCCTGCCTACAAGTGGTTCTTTCGATAAGCAAACGCACCATGCAAAAGACGGCCGACCCGAGGGGCGACCGTCTTGCGTAAGATCTCGGTTGCCGCCGGAAGGAAGGGGGAGGAAGGGCGGCTCCGAGGAAGGTTTCGAGCTTTGCTCTGCCACTATAATACGGGAAAGCCCGCCTAGGCGTATCACCTAAACGGGCTATATTGCGCTCAGGCCCGCATGTCCCAACCAGGCGGTTCCAGAGCACTCCCCTACAGAAGACGCCGTTTCTCCCGTGCCAATTCGTGGCTCTCGGGCGCTCCCCGCAACAAGGTCAGATCGACGATCTCGCGGAAGAACGAGGTGGCCGACAGCTCTTCAGGCACCTTCTCGTTCAAAGGGGAGATCGCAAGCCGCCCGTCCTCCTCCCAATCGACGAGCATAAGACAGGTTGCATCGTAGGCATCGTCTTCCACGCGCAGCTTCTGAAGCATGGTGATGGCCTTGGAGAAATTTCGCGGCTCATCGACAATGGAAGAGTTCAGAAGGAAGAAGAAGCCGAGCGTGGCAAGCGGGTGACGCCCTTTCAAATTCTTCGCATCGCCGTAGGCCTCTTCAAAGCGGTTGGCGAGGTTTTTGCCAAATGCTGAGCTCATGGTCTTTGTCGAGATGAGGATTTCAGGGCCTGTCATCCAAGAGGACAAGCCAACATCAACCTGCTTGCAATAGGTCGATCCGAGCACGTTGGCATTGGCGCTGGCAAAACGCGGAAGGGCTTCGCAGCATTTTTCCGCCGTTTGCGCATCCAGTGAACCGATGAAGCGCAGGACCGAAGGGTCTAAAACCCGCGGCCGCACGAGCCGCGGCCACACCGATTGGGCATCAAAGCCAGCTGCGCGCAGCTCTTCGGCCGCCCACATATCCAAAGCCTTGGCCAAACTGCCAGACTGGGCGCTGCTCCCAGCTTGCACCGACACCGTGAGAAGCTTCTCCAGCAGAGGCAATTCCAAGATCGGCTCGCCAGCCTCAGACCAATAGGGCCGGCGCACGCTCGAGGTGCCACGCGCCTCCCAGTACTCTACGATAGCGTCTTCGAACTTCTGGTAGGAATCCATTACCCCACCTTCTTGAACTTGGCGCGCTTCTTTCGGCGCAACCGCATGAGCGTCGCACTGGACTTCATCTGCACGAAGCTCACCTCTTGAAGGGAAGTTCGCGGGATGAGCACGGCGTCCACCAGCGAGATCGCACCATCGTAGTCACGTTTTTCCAGAAGCTTCTCCACATAGGGAGCAACAGCCCGAAGATCATTGGCGCACGAGGCTACCAACGCAGACGACGGAACTGCCAACTGGGAGGCCTCCCGCGGCTCCAGCTTTAGCATGCCACCCCCGTAGGCTCTCCCCGTTATCTCCGCCCCGAACATCGTGGCAGAATTGAGAGAGGCGATGGGAAGAAGCGAGCGCACCGCCTCATCTATTTCTGAATGATAGAACAGGCTGTGACAGGAGTTCAGAATGCGCACCTTCGCGTCATTGGCACAGATATTGGGACCGTAAGCGTTCATATACGTGACGAACGCATCAGGAATCTGCCCGACAGGCACCCGCCACCAGGGACTTCTTACCCGGCATTTGTAGGCATCCTGCACACCGAGATCCTCCCCGTAGGCAATGTAGCGCTGCGCCGCCTCCGAAGGATCGGCGCCGGGACGAAAGAGATAGACCCCCGCGCCCCGTTCCACGGCGGCTCTTTCATCCTTTTCCGTATACGCCAAACGACGCAAGTGCCTCGATCCTGGTGGGCAGAGACGCAGTACATCATCGGAGCCAAGCCCCCACTGCTCGAATTCGCTCTGATTCAGGACAAAGAAACCGTTGTTGCCTGTCACGGCTCCCAGCGACAAAGTTCCCCATTGGGAGAGGGGGACGAATTCGCCCGCACTCGTAAGCCGGTTCAGCGAGGAAAGAGAGTCACCTGAGGCGAAAAGCCCCGACCAGCGCGCACCCTCCGAAGGAGGTTGGTAAAGTGCCAGTTTATCTGAAGCAAGATCGGAAGCATCGTCGCACTGTTGCCACGTAATGGCCGAGCACGACCCCGTCTTCCAACCATCGGCCAGAAGAAGGACAACCTCCTCCTGCACCTCGGGAAAAACCGGCTCGTCAAACGTTGCCAGACGCACCGACGAAAATGATGCCATGAGGAAGGACCTCAGAGGAGCCGCATAGTTAACCGTGAGAAGTTCGGCGGGAAGAACCAAACCGAGGCGTCCGCCAACCTTTAGGAAGGAGACCGCTTGGAGCACGAAGGGCATCCAGAGGGACGAGAGCGAGCTTACGGCGATGCCGTGGCGCTCGGCGATGGCGCCGATGGCGTCTTTTTGGTCAGACGACAGCGATTGAAACCGCACATAGGGCGGATTCCCGATTACTGCGTCGAAGGATGGATCAGGCGCAAGTCGAAGAAAATCAGAGACGGCGATCTCGGCAGAGCAGCCTAAGGTTCGCAGTCGCTCGGCGGCCTTCTCTGCACTGGCCTTATGCACCTCAAAGCCGACGATATTGCGCGCGCACACAGCAGATTTGCAACCTAGCGACTGTAGTCGGCCGAAAGCGGCGACAAGAAACTCGGCCTCCCCGCAAGCCGGCTCAAGTATATGATCGCCTGGGGAGCGAATCGCCCATCGAGCCACGAAGCTCGCCAACTCAGGCGGAGTATAGAAGGCTCCGCGGGCCTTGCGCGCACTAGGCGTATCTTCTGCCGCGCTGAGCGCCGAACCGTATGCCATGACCCTCGCCTCCTTTTCCGAAGTGCAACCTATTGATCCGCCATTCTATCGCAAAAGGGAGGCCTCGGTGTCCCCGAACAAGGACACCGAGGCCTCCCTTTCGTCTTCTGGCCTTAAAACCGCATCTGCCAGGCGCACGATGTAGTTTTAAGGCCGCCGGCGCTACTCGCCCCTCACCTCGCGGGCCTTCGCCTGCTGATCGGCGACGGCCTCCTCTAGAAGCGTGAGCTGCGCGGTAGCCTTCTTGGTACCGCGGAACACCATGAGCACGTACACGAGCAGAGCCACCCACAGAAGCGCGTAGGCCGCGATGATGTAGGGGGCAGAGGGCAGGATAGTGGAATAGATATCGGCAAGAATGGGATTCATGTTCGACCTTTCTCGTTGGTTGGCGACTCAAGCGAGATCCTTCGACTCGCTTCGCTCGCTCAGGATGACACGGAGGGGCTATCGTTCGTCGTCGATGGTCTCTTTGAGCGCTTCAACGCGCTGGGTAAGGCGCACCTGGTTGAAGCGCGTACGGTACAGCACGAAGCCCACGAGCAGCATGCCGAGCGCGCACAGGCCCACGCACATGCCCATCTCGGGGCTCATACCGCCCTCGCGCAGCACCACGGGGTGAATGGACGACGGAATGAGGCGCGTGATCATGAAGCAGATGGGTACGTCGATGGTGGCAATGATGGCCACGACTGCGGCGAAGGTGGCACGGCGCTCGGGCTCGTCCACGGAGCTTCTCAGCACGAAATAGGCGATCACGATGAGCATCAGAATCAGATACGTCGTCAGCCGCGGCTCCCAGCTCCACCACACGCCCCACTCGAAGCGGGTCCACATCTCGCCGGTGATCATGGTGAGCACCACGAACAGAAGCGCGATCTCCAGGCAAATGCGCGAGCAGGTATCGAAGCGCTGGTTCTTCGTCATGAGAAACCGCACCGCATAGTAGCACCCGAAGCCGAGGGCGAGGAACGAGGTGATAGCCACGGGCATATGGAAGTAAAAGATCTTCTGGGACAGGAGCATTTTCTGGGACACCATCACGTCCCCGATGAGCTCGGCGCCGTTCACCGCAGCACCCCCAACGGGAGCCACGTAGAAGAACGCCATGAGGAAGCCGACCGTGGACAGCACCGCGCCCGCAATGAGCGCCGGCACCACCAGCCTGTCGGGCCACTGCCCCGCCTCGGGCAATTTCAATTTCTTATCAGTCACTCAGTCCTCCTTTAGTTGACGACAAAGTCATACAGCACCCAGCTGGCCAGAATCATGATCACGTCGTAGCCGGCACCGAGCGCCAGCGACGTGAAAAACCCGTCGGCGAACACGTCTCCCCCCACGAGCGCGCAGGTGGTGGCCGACACGCAGGCGTACAAAAGCGGGAAGATCACAGGGACGAACAAAAGCGCCAGCATGACGTCCTTGCCGCGGGTGGCCGCCGTGATGGTGGAGAGCATGGTGCCGATGCCGGCGATACCGATGCTGCCCACGACAAGCGGCACCACGAGCAGCCAGCCCGTATCGGCCGGCGCCGCGAAGCTGGAGAAGAACACCCAGTACAGCGGCACGGCGATCACTTCCACCAATGCCAAAAACACCAAATTCGACGTCGCCTTGGCCAGAAAGATCACGCCGCGGTCGAGCGGAGCCAGAAGCAGGCCTTCCAAGCAGCCGTTCTCCGTCTCCTTGGAAAACGAGCGGTTCAGACCCAGAAGCGAGGTGAACACCACGAGCGCCCACAGAAGGCCACCGGAAACCTCGAGGAACTCGGATCCCGGGCGGGCGAAGGAGAGCGCCACGCCGAACACCACGATGACGAGGAAAGCGTAGATGCCCATAGACACGATCATGTCCTTGGTGCGGAACTCCGCCTTCAGGTCCTTCGCGAGCAGCGTCTTGTACTGGGTGAATGTGGAAGGGGCTTTGCAGCGAGTGCTACGCATCCCTCCGCGTGCCGCTACGGCGCATTCCGATTCGCTCAGACAGTCCTCGCTTTGCGAAACAGCCCACTGGGCTGTTTCGGTCGCTGCGGAACTCGCTCGGTCGGAACGCCCCGTATCGTCACGCTGCGTTTTCTCGATCATCTAGCTCACCCCCATTCCCACGGTGGTGCGGTACAGGTTGGCGAACTCATCGGGGCTCATCTGATCCTTCTCGCCGAAGTGAACCACGCGGCCGCGGGCGAGCACGAGCACGTGGCTCGCGAGCGCGAGGCCCTTGTCCAAGTCGTGACTGACCATGACGAACGTTCGGCCCTCGCGCACCGAGGCGATCAGCTCGTCGAAGATGTGCATGGCATGGGGATCGAGCCCCGAGTAGGGCTCGTCGAGCAGCACCACCGACGGGTCGTTCACGAGCGCCCGGGCGATGGAGACGCGCTGGGTCATGCCGCGCGAGAACGTGCGCACCCGATCGAGCCGACGGTGCTTGAGCCCCACGGCGTCCAGAAGCTCTATCACGCGCTTCTGCGGATCGGACACGCCGTAGAGCTTCGCGTACAGAAAGAGGTTCTCCTCGGCGGTGAGATCGGGATAGAGCATCGGATTGTGCGAGATGAGCCCGATGGCCTCGCGGACGCGCTCGGGCTCTTCCTTCACATCGATGCCCGCGAGCGTTATCGTGCCCTCCGTGGGCCGCGACAGCGTGGCGAGCATGCGCAGAAGCGTGGTCTTTCCCGCGCCGTTGGGGCCGAAGACCGACAGGAACGCGCCCTCAGGCAGCGCGAACGACACATTGTCGACGGCCTTGCGGCCGCCGAACGACTTCGTCAGATGATCGACGGAAAGCGCCGTTTCCACGGGACTACTCCCCCGCCTTCGAGCCGGCGTCGGCGGCATCGGCAGCATCCGCGGCATCAGCATCTGCGGCATCGCCGGACGCCTCGGCCACTGCCGCCGCGCCCGCATCAGCTGCCGCGTCGCCCTCGGCATCTTCCACGAGCGCCACCTCCTCAGACACCGTCTCCTCGACGATGCCCTTGCGCTTTCGAGTTGGCGCCGTCTCGGCCTCCGCCAGCTTCGCGGCCAGCTCGTCGCCCACGGCAGGACCCCCTGCGCGGCGCTCGGCGCGCTTGGCGAACAGCGGGATCAGGCAGCCCACCATGAGCAGGGCAAATCCCACCCACACGAACGAGATGAGCGGGTTCACGCGCACGTCCATCGAGAAGTCGCCCTCGTCGTTCACGCCGCGGTACACCACGAACAAGTCCTCCAGCGGGAACCCGATGACGCTCGCCTCCAGCTTCTGCTGCTGGGTGGCGCTCACCAGCTGCACGGCTGGGTTCACCGTGCCCACGAACTGGCCGTCCTTCGTTACGTCGAAGGTGAGCGCGTAGCGCACGTTGCCGTTGCCGAGCTCATCGATGGAGTTGCCCGTATAGGTGAGCTGGAAGTCCTGGATGTCGAAGGTCTCGGAAACCGAATCGCTCTCCTCGTCGTAGGGCAGATACCCCGTGATCTCGGTCACGTACATGGACGAGCCGATGAGGCCCACCAGAATGATGGCCATGGCGGCATGGGCCACCGAGCCGCCGAACAGGGCCAGGCGGCGGCGCAGCTTGGCGCCATCGACCCGCTTGAGCGAGCGGACGGCCATGAACAGCGCGTTGAAGAACAGAAGGCTCGCCACGGCGAAGCCCACCACGGCCAGACCGTTGTAGTAGATGGGATTGCCCTGCTCGAGCAGGCCCGAGGCCTGGGTGCCTCCCATGTCAATCATGGCCTGGTAGCTGGGCAGAAGGTACGTGGCGAAATAGATCATGAGCACGATGAACAGCACGAGCGCGCACAGCGCCGGCACGCGGGCACTCCGCCAGAACGCCTTCTTGTCGGTGCGGCGCCAGCCCAGAAGCGGGCAGATGGCGAGCACGGCCAGATAGGCGATGCCCAAGGGCCGGGCGATGGCATTGTAGGTGCCGGCCGACAGCGACTGGCCGCCGAAGGGCAGCCAGCTCGGCAGGGCCGAGGACACCGTCATATAGGCCAGAAGCACCGCGAACACGATCATGATGAGGTTATTCACGTAGTAAGCCGCTTCCTTCGACATCATCGACTCGATGTCGTCATCGGCCGCATCCGTCGCGCCGAAGCTCTTGCGGCGCACGATAAGGCCCACGATACCGGCCAGAAGCGAGCAGATGATGAGCGCGCCGAACATGACGAGCGAAACCGGGTCGCCCTCGAAGGCGTGCACCGACTGCACAAGACCCGAACGGGTGATGAAGGTGCCCAGCACCACGAAGCAGAACGTCAGGCAGGCGCAGAACACGCTCCAGCGCTTGAAGGCGCCGCGCTGGCGGTACACCGTGAACGAGTGGATGAGCGCCACGCCCACGAGCCACGGGAGCAAACTGGCGTTCTCCACCGGATCCCAGCCCCAGTAGCCGCCCCAGCCGAGCACCACGTAGGCCCACACGGCGCCCAGGCCGATGCCGATGCCGAGAAGCAGCCACGAGAACATGAGATAAGGCGTCGAGCGGTTCACCCATTCCGTGGAATCGTCGTTGACGATGAGCGCCGCGATGGCGTAGGCAAACGGAATGGTAAGACCCGCATAGCCGATGAACAGCGTCGGCGGGTGAATCGCCATGGCCCAATGCTCCAGAAGCGCGTTCATGGAGCGGGCCGAGGCCATGGCCGACAGCGTGCCGTCGCCAGTGAAGTAGCGCGCGTCGGTCGCGATGAAGGGCATGTTGCCCTCGGAGAACAGCAGCACCGACACGAAGGCCGTCAGCACGAGCGAGGAGATGGCGAGCGCGCCGTTATCGAGCGGGCGCGCATTCTTGCGCGTGGCGAACACGAGCACCGCGTTGAACACGGCAATGAGCCATGCCCAGAACAGAAGCGAGCCCTGGCGCCCCGCCCAAAGACCGGCGAGCTTGTAGAGCCACGCCTCGGGGGCCGTGGAGGTGGAGCGGTTGTCCAACACGTACTGGATGGTGTTGTCGCCCGAGAAGAAGCACCACACGAGCACGGCGCAGCACACCGTGAGCGCCACCGCCGTGAGCACCGCGGCCACCCGTCCGCCCCAGGCGAAGGTGTCGGAGTGCTCGAAGGAGCGCTTCTTGTAAAGGATATGGGCCACGCCCAGGCACAGCACCGAGATGACGCAGCCGGCGAAGGCCACCAGCAGGCCGAGAAGTCCGATCATCGACATGGGCTAGCCCTCCAGTGCGACATCGGTGGCCGCGAACTTGCCGTCGGCGCCGAGGGAGCCCGTGAGCACCACAGCGGAACCGTCGGCGATCCCGTCGGAAAGCGCGCCCTCGAAGACGACCGGCATCGAGTCGCCGGTCTCCGCGTCGACGAGGATGAAGCGGTCGCCCTGACCCGCGGCCTTAAGCGATCCGGCGCCGACCGAGCCGGCCACCTTCACGACGTTGCCGTAGACGCTCTCGCCGTAGCCGAGCAGCTGTTCCACCGTAAGGGCGCTGTCGGCGTTCTCATACTTCGAGGGGCACTTCGTCACCAGCTCGGAGCACTCCAGCACGCCCGCATCGTTGATCTTGCCCGTGCAGATGGCGGTCACGTCGTTGCCGAACGTGGACGAGGCGGCGCCGTCGTAGCGCACCTCCAGCTGCGTGGCGGGATCGCCCTCAGGGTCGTAAATCTTGAAAGTGAGCACGTCATTGCTCGTGGAGAAGGAATCCTGCACCACGTTGCCCGACACTTGCACCTTCTGGCCCGCCTGGGGATTCTCGGCGGCCTCCGCGATGCTCATCGTCGTGGCGGCGGTGTTGCCTCCCACGAATGCGAGCACCAAGATAAGCACGATGACGATGACGCCGGAAACGGCGATCATCCTCTTCTTCATCTTCGCGTTCATAGTCCTCCTGTTTCTAAGGTACCAAAGCGGTGTGGACCTGCCTCCCCGAAGGCCCGAAAAAATACCAACGGCCAGTATCGCCCAAGCCATGCAGAACCGCGCTTTAGATTCCACCGAAACCAGCAGATCAGCGCAATCGCCATAGTTTCGCAATAAGAAGGGATTTGCTTAGAAAAGACCGACCGTAGACGAAGGCGCACACCGCGGGTGGGTGCGCGCCTTCGGGGAGGGTGCCGGCAGGGCGGTCCGGCACGGTTATCGGGCACCGCGCCCCGTCGCCGCAGGGGCGAGGGAGCGCGACGCGCCTTCTAGTAGGTCATGTTCAGCAGGGCGTAGCCGGCCTTCAGCTCGTCCTCGCACTTGTCGAGGTTCTCCTGGGCCAGACCCGGGTTGTGAGCGCCCTCGGAGTTCTCCACCATTACGTAGTCCCAGTAGAACTGCGCATGGCGGTGAATCTGGCGGGCCTGCTCCAGGGTGGCCTCATCCAGGGAGTCCTTCTGCTCGGCAAGGGTCTTGATGTAGGCGTCCAGCTTGGCCGCCAGCTCGTGCTCGCGGTCGGTGGTCTCCTTCTGCCACTGGACGATCTGCCCGGGCAGGTCGGCGTGGCAGCCCTCGCACTTCTCCATGATGGCCGGATCCTCGGTGGGGTTCACCAGGTTGTGGGAGCTGTACTCCGTGCCGTCCTCGGCCTTGGCGGGGGCCATGTGGCAGTCGGCGCAGGTGTAGCCCTGCTTGGCCATGGAGGACTGCGCGCCTCCGTAGATGGTCTCGAACTCGGGGTGCTGGGCCTTCAGCATGGGGGCGCCGGTCTCGGTATGCTCCCAGTCCTTGAAGCCCATCTCGTCGTAGTAGGCGAGGATGGCCTCGGCGGTCATGCCCTCAAGCCCCGTGTAGGGGTTCGTGGTGGCCTTGGTCTCGGGGGCGAAGTAGTATTCGTTGTGGCACTGGCCGCACACCTGAGAATCAGTGGAGACCTTATCCACATCGGCACCCATGGAATTCACGAAGAACTTCTGGGTGACCGTGGTCTTACCCGGAGCGTTCTCATGGCAGTTGTAGCAGCTGATGGGCTCGGTCATCTGCATGAGCACATCGGCGAAGGGCTTCTGGTAGGCCGAATCGCCCTCGGAGTTCACCATGGCGGTGTACTGGGGCGTCTTGCAGGTGATGCAGTTGGCCAGCGTGTTCTCGTTCACGCGGGGCGTCTCGGCCACCGACTGCAGGCTGTAGGGGTGCCCCGCCGCCTCGTCGTAGCCCTTGGCGAAGCCGTAGCCGGCGTACATGGTCACCAGCTCCGGGTACTCGGTCAGGTAGTCCTGCTTGCCCTGGGGACTATTGGACTCGTTGGCCATATAGGTCTGGTACTCGTTGGGGTAGATGTCCTTCCAAGATTCCGCCACCACGACGCCGAAGGAATCGGGCTCAGGGGTCTCGGCGGGAGCCGCGGCCGCGGGGGCGTCGCTTCCTCCCCCGGATGGCGCCGCCGCCGGTTCCTGGGCGGCCGGCGCGCAGGCGGCCAGCGCCGCGACGAGCGCCACGGTGCCTGCCGCGACGGCCGCCGTCTTGAACGTCGATCGTTTCATGGTCCCTCCTTTGAATCGCTTGTCTCACAAACGGCCGCGCCCTGGACGGCCGCAACGATAACCCAAGCTTACGCCGTGAATCCCGTCGCCGAAAAGGGACAGTTTCACTCATATTCATGGGGACAGCAACAGCGGAGGAAGGGGACGGTTACACCTTGCTTACATTTCTTCTCGGGAAGGGACGTCCGGCGAGCCGATTTCCCCGACCGCAACCGTCACTGCGGCGTCAACGTCTTTGCGGCTTCTCGCCGATCCGCTTTCGGTACCCTTTCGGGAACGGCGGGGGCGCCCGAAGAGGAAGTGCAGAGCGGAAGTGGGGCACGCGTCCACGCAGGCACCGCAGGCCATGCAGTCGCCGGCACGCACGATGGCGTCCTCCCCCGCCAGCACCGGCGCGAGGATCTCAGGATCGGCGAGACAGACTTGGGTGCACTTGTCGCAGTGGATGCAAGCGTCGTGGTCGATGGCAACGTTCACCTGCCCCGCGCGCCCGAGCACTTGGAAGGTGCCGCCCAAGGGACACAGGGCCCGGCACCACAGACGGCGGCTGACGAGCAACTCGGCAATGACGATGGCCAAAAGCGTGCCCGCGCCGGCAAAGCCCCCGAACACGAGACCTTTGTTCACCGCGCCGATGGGCGAAATCAGCTCGAAGACGGGAAAGCCCAAAAGGGCCGACAGCAGCACCACCGCCACCGCCACGCCGACCTTCGCGCGCCGCGGCACCGTGCGCTCGGGCACTTCGATGCCGAGCCGACGTCGAGCCGCATCCACGCCCTCGCCGATGAGGTTCACCGGGCATACCCAGCCGCAGAAGGCGCGCCCGCGCACGAGCCCGTATACCACGACGACAAGCAGAGCGCCCGTAAGCGCCGACGCCGCCAGCAAGCTGCGCGACGCCGCCATCACTTCCACAGCGCCCAGCGGGTCGAACAACGGCACGCCGACAACGCTCGAAGAAGACAGGCTGCCGAAGAAGGCGCCCTCAGCCGGCGTCGCCACTTCCCCGTCGCCGCCCGCGAACAGCCCCGCCAGCCCCCAGCCGGCCAACAACGGCGGCAAGCAGAACAGCCCCAGCATGCAAACCTGCACCACCCGCCGCACCAGCGTTATCTTTCCCATGGATCGAGTCACAGGTCATTCCTCCCAACCAAGGTAATGATCAAAGGAGATACGGGGTGCCTTGACCGAGCGAGTTCCGCAGCGAACGAAACAGCCCAGTGGGCTGTTTCGCCGAGCGAGGACTGTCTGAGCGAATCAAGGTACCCCGTAGCTCCGCTTTTGGGCGACTTTCTATCCGAGTGTCTCATCCTCAAAGTTGACGTACACGAGGTTCACGTTCAGCACTCCCGGAATCTGAATGAACCGGCTCGAAATCTCGTGCGAGGCACCGGTGGAGGAAGCCTCGATGGTGACGACGATCTTGTACCCGTTCACCTCGTGCACCTCCACCCCCTCCATGGCCGAAAGCGCCCGCGCCACCTCGTCCACCGATTCCGGCCGCGCCTCCACCACCAGCGAGGAGATGACCACCTTCTCGTCTTCCATGGCTTACTCCTGGGCCACCGGATGGCAGGTGATGCACTCGGCGCGGGGACCGTCTATCTCATGAGTGGACACGTCTCCGTTCACATAGTGGTCAGCGGGCAGCGGCGTGGCGGCCGCCAGGAATACCTCCACCTCGTCGCTGCCGCCATGGCAGCCGAAGCAGCCGGCCGCGCCCAGGCGCTCGTAACGGCCCTCGTGGCTCGCCGTCATGAGCGGCGGCTCGCCGGGGTTGTAAGTGGCACCGGTCTCGGCCGTCTCGTGGGCGCACCCGGCCAGCGCCGCGGCCCCCAGCACGCCGGCCAGCACGGCGGCGCAGATCATCTTCGACTTCTTCATGGTCCGCATGGGTACCCCTCCTTAAATCTTCTCGATGGAAACGCAGGTCTTCTTGAAATCGGGCTCTTTCGAAAGCGGGCAGTAGGTGTCCTGCACCACGAGGTTGATCAACGTCTCCTCCGCGAAGAACGGCGCGAACACCATGCCTGCGGGCGGGCGGGTGCGGCCGGCCGTGGACACCGTGATGTCGCAGGTGCCGAAGCGCGAGGTGAGGCGCACGCGGTCGCCGTCGGTCACGCCGAGGCGCTCGCAGTCGGCCGGGTTCATGTCCAGCAGCGCCTCGGGCAGCGCGCGATTGAGCTCGGG
Organism: uncultured Adlercreutzia sp.; assembly: GCA_902478715.1. Classification (GTDB taxonomy): domain Bacteria; phylum Actinomycetota; class Coriobacteriia; order Coriobacteriales; family Eggerthellaceae; genus Adlercreutzia. The sequence continues at coordinate 174 of CABSMC010000056.1, read as the reverse complement.
CACGCGACGGGTCATCGATCCGGTGTGCCAGTGCTCCAGCAGACGACCGGTGCAGAACCAGAACGGGTACTCGTCGCTGGGCTCCTCCGCCGGCGGCTCCCAGGGGCGGAACACCGCCGAGGGCTTCTTGTCGGCGGACTTGTAGAAGCTCACGCCGCCGGCCTTATCGTGCTC
>CABSMC010000055.1 GCA_902478715.1 uncultured Adlercreutzia sp. | reverse complement strand
GTTAACTACCCTATGAGCATCATCGAACCCAGGATCACCGACCTTCTGGACGCAACCGATAACGACCGTTTCCTGCTGTGCGCCCTGGCATCCAAGCGCGCCCACGACATCAACGACATGATGCGCGGCCAGCGCGATCGCGCCATCCAGCTGCAGACGGCCGTGGAAATCGCCCGTGCCGCCGATACGAAGCCCTTGTCCATGGCCTTCAACGAGATCGCCCGTGGCGAGGTTTCGTACGATCCTGAGTCGATCGACGTGAAAAACCACTAAATGGAAGAGTTCCAGAGAATCATTCTCGTGCATTATCACGAGATCGGGCTCAAGGGACGCAACCGCGGAGTATTCGAGAAGCGCCTTCAGAAGAACCTGGAGGCGCTTCTTGGCGCGTATCCCGTTGTCACCATCCACCGCATCTCCGGGCGCCTGCTCGTCTTCTTGCGGGAGGGAACCACGCTTGAGGTAGCGAACCAGTGCACCGATGCCATTCTGGGCGTGCCCGGCGTGGCCCGCGCATCCTGTGGCTTCAAGTGCGATCTGGACATCGAGGTCATGGGGCGCGCCGCTTGCATCGCCCTGGCCGAGGCGGAGCCCTTCTCCACCTTCAAGGTGTCCGCGCGGCGCAACCACACGGTGTTCCCCATCGACTCCATGCAGATGAACCGCGACATCGGGGAGGTGCTCTGCGAGCGGTTCCCCGAGAAGCGGGTGCAGATGAAGGGCCAGGACGTCACCGTGGGCGTCGAGGCCGTGGAGGGCACCGCCTACGTGTACGCGCGGTCCGTCCGCGGGATCGGCGGCCTGCCCGTGGGTTCGTCGGGCAAGGTGGTGTGCCTTCTGTCCTCGGGCATCGACTCGCCCGTGGCCACCTGGCGCATGGCTCGCCGCGGGGCCGTGCCCATCGGCGTGCACTTCTCGGGACGCCCCCAGACCTCCGACGCCTCGGAGTACCTGGTGGACGACATCGCGCACGTGCTCGAGCGCACCGGCTGCATCGGGCGCGTCTACGTGGTGCCCTTCGGCGACTACCAGCGCGAGATATCCCTTTCCTGCCCGCCCTCTCTGCGGGTCATCCTGTACCGGCGCCTCATGTTCCGCGTGGCCGAGGAGCTGGCGCGGCGCGAGGGGGCCGGCGCGCTGGTGACCGGGGAGAGCCTGGGGCAGGTGGCCTCGCAGACCCTGGACAACATCCGCGCCACGAACGACGCGGTGGAATTACCAGTGTTGCGGCCGCTCATTGGCTCGGACAAGCTGGAGATCATCGAGGCGGCCCAGGAGCTGGGCACCTTCGAGATCTCGTCCATGGACGCGCCGGACTGCTGCACGCTGTTCATGCCGCGCAACCCCGAGACCCACGCGAAACTGGAGGTGGTGCGCGAGGCCGAGGCCGCCTTCCCTGTGGAGGAATGGGTGACCGCCCTCGCCGATGCGGCCGAGCCCCATGACTATGCCTGCCCGGCCTACAAGCCGCCCAGCAAATCCCGACGATAGAGAGCTTCGGATTTCCGTGTCTCAATCGCGCTTCTCCGTAGGGGGCGACCTTGGTCGCCCCTTTTTTTGTCACGCGCCTCTGTTCCACTCGCGAGGGCAGGCCAAGGTCTGCCCCTACGGATGGTACCGAGGGATGAGGATTGGGACAGGGGCGGGACGCGATCACGGTCGGCGCGGGGAACGGATCGAGACATTCCCGCGTCATAAATACGGTCGTGTGCTCGTATCCTTTTTCCAATTCGGGAGAAGGAGGAGATCATGGCCTTTCAAGATCGTGCGGAATCGCTCGCGGAGCGGTTGCATCTGGGTCGCGTGCCCCGGTCGGTCTTCGTCGCTGTAGCATTGGCGCTGGTGCTCATGATCGTACTCGCCGTGTGCGCCTTCTGCGCTTCGCTCGGCGGCGGATTCGAGGTGAGGGCGCAGGATGCGGCCTCGGCGAGCGTATCGGGGGACACTGGCAACGAAGCGGCGCAAGTCGCCGAAGGCGAGGAGGGTGTCACCGAGAAGGCCGCGTCGGGCCAAGGCGTCGAGAACGTGGTGCTCCCCTCGAGCGGCGATGAGACGGGGCAGCTGTGCATTCACGTTGACGGGTGCGTGGCATCGCCCGGCGTCTACTATCTGCCCGCAGGCAGCCGGGTGATCGATGCGGTGACGGCGGCCGGCGGCGCCACCGAAAAGGCGCGGACCGATGCGGTGAACTTGGCCCAGGAGCTGCAGGACGGCCAGCAGATCGTCATCCCCTCCCGCAGCGAGAGCCAGGCGACTCCCTCCGATGGGGGCGCCGTGGCAGCTTCCGGCGGCGCGCAGGGCTCTGGGGAAGGCGCGTCCTCCTCAGGGGCTGACGGGATGGTCAACATCAACACGGCCACGGCCGAGGAATTCGAAACGCTGAAGGGCATCGGCGCGGCGACGGCGGAGAAGATCGTGGCCGACCGCGAGGCGAACGGGCCGTTTTCGTCCATCGACGATTTGACGCGGGTCTCCGGCATCGGCGAGAAGAAGCTCGCGGCCATGCGGGATCGACTCTGCCTGTGACGGGCGATCTCGACAGCAGGCCGCCGCGCCCCTTTCTGCCGCCCCTGCTGGTGGCAGGGCTCGTCCTGTGGGCTGCAACGGCGCTGATTTGGCCGACCCTGCGCCTTGCGCCCACCGCGGCCCTTCCCGTACTGGGGATGCTTGCGCTGGGCGCTGCCGTGTGGCTGGCATCCCATGCCTTGCGCGCGGCCCGAGACGGCGGTTTCTCGCTCGGCGCTCTGGCGGCGCTCTCCCTCGCCGCTGCCGTGGCTCTTTGCTCCTTTTGGGGCGGCGCTCTTCGCGGCTCTATGGCCTACGCAGAGGCGCAGGGAGGCGATTCGGCGCCGGCGACCTGGCACGCCGAGCTCACCGAGGATGCCCGTCGCGGAGATTTCGGATGGCACGCCGAGGCGCGGCTTCGTGGCGCAGATGGCCGCGTGCTACGGGTGCGGCTTAACCTGCCTGAGGATGCGGCGCTGCTGCAAGGGCAGTCTATGACGGTATCCGGAACGCTCAAGCCGCCCGCAGAGGCAGTGGCAGCATACTACTGGGACGCCGGGCTGGCCGGCTCTCTCACCGCGAGCGAAAGCGCGTTTGTCTCGGAAGAAGCAGCGCTCGATAGCGGCCCCTTTGTCCATCTGCGGCGATGCGCCCTGGGTCTCATCGCCGCGTGCGGGGGAGACAATGCGCCACTTCTACAGGCTCTTGTGTGCGGTTGGCGCCCGGCCATCGAGGAATCGGGGCTCTACGATTGCTTCAAGGCCGTGGGGCTGGCCCATCTCGTAGCGGTATCGGGGGCGCACCTCTCCATTGTGGTTCTGTTCGTTGCGGGAGGATTGAAGCTGCTGCGGCTCGGCCGCAGGGCGATGACGGTGGCCAGCGCCCTGTTTCTTGTCGGCTACGTCGCGTTCACCGGGATGCCGGTATCGGCACTGCGAGCGGCGATCATGGCCGCAACGGGACTGTTCGCGCTCTGGGCCAACCGCCGTAATTCGGCGCTCAGCGCATTGGGGCTGTGCCTTCTGCTTTTCGTGGGGGCGGATCCAGCCTGCGCCCTTTCGGCCTCCTTCGCCTTGTCGGCGGGATCCACCCTGGGAATCGTTCTATTCGCACCGCTGCTGTCCTCGGCCTTCGCGGGGCTCCCTCGATTGAAGAAGGTCGTGGGCGATCCTCTCGCCCTCACCGGCTCCTCGGCCCTGGCGACGCAGCCCTATGCGGCGGCGCTCTTCTCTCAACTGCCGCTCCTGTCGCCGTTTGCCAACCTGGTAGCGGGGCCGCTGTTTTCCTTGGCGTGCCTCGTCGGGTTCGTCGCCGTACTGCTCGCATGCCTTGCCCCCGCTGCGGCACCGGGGCTCATCGGCGCGGCGGCCCTGGCATGCGCCCCGCTCTCGGCCGTCGTTAACGCCCTCGCTTCGCTGCAGGGCTCCTGCGTGCCCATCGATGCCGCGCCTCTGGCGGCAGCCGCGCTCTCCAGCGCGCTCTGCATCGGGTTGTGGATCTGGTGGCCGCGGGTGAGCATCGGGGGGCTGTCGGGGACGGCGGCCGCGGCCGTTTTGGCGCTTTTCGTGCTGCGCCTTCCCCTCGGCATGCCCACCGATGCCATCGTCATGCTGGACGTGGGCCAGGGGGACGCGTTTCTCGTGCGAAGCGGCGCGAACGCGCTACTCATCGACACCGGCAACCAGGATTCCCTGCTCAAGGCCGCCCTGGCGCGCCAGCGAGTGGGCCGCCTCGACGCTGTGGCCGTCACCCACAGCGACGACGACCACTGCGGATCGCTTTCCGTGCTCGGGGATGTGGCTCCCGCATCGGCGCTGCTGGTGCCCGAGGGACTTCCCGACTGCTCTTGCAAAGCATGCTCGGAGCTCATGGCCGCAGCGCGGACAGAGGGACTCGCCGACGCCCTCGTCGAGCTGTCGCCGGGCGATACGGTGCGCTGCGGCAAATTCTCGATAACGGTGCTCTGGCCCGAGCGATTGGCCGACGATGGCGGCAATGCCGACAGCCTCTGCCTGCTCGCCTCCTGGGACGGCGATGGCGACGGGGCGGCGGAGTGGACGGCCCTGTTCACCGGCGACGCCGAGGCCGAGCAGCTGGATCAGCTGACCGACAAGCTGCCCGCAAGCGGGGTGGAGGTACTGAAAGTGGGCCACCACGGCTCGAAAAAGAGCCTCGATGCCTCTTTGGCAGAGCGCCTGTCTCCCAAGGTGGCGCTCATCGGCGTCGGCGAGGCCAACCGCTACGGTCACCCTTCGCAAAACACGCTGGACTTCCTTGAGAAAACCGGGTGCGCCACCTACTGCAGCGACGAGTCGGGAGATGTGGTCGTGGCGTTTTCCGAAGATACGCTCACGGTCTCCACCCAAAGGTAGGGGATGCAGTAACGATGGGGTACAATGGGGTCATGAGCGACAGCCAACATACCGATCTCCTTCCCGCCTATTTGGCCGTGGGCGAGGACGCCCTCAAGCGCGAGGCGGTCATCGCCCGCCTCAAGGCGCGCTTGGCCACGATGGGCGATTTGTCCTTCAACTCCGACGAGTTCGACGGGGAGGTGGCCGAGGGCGCCGCCATCGCCGCCGCCTGCAACACCATGCCCTTCGCAAGCCCCGTGCGCCTCGTCTACGTACGCAACGCCGACAAGCTGAAAAAAGCCGACGCCGAGGAGCTCGTCAACTACCTTAAGGCTCCCAGCGCCACCACAGTGCTCGCCTGCGAGGCGGAGAAGCTCGCCCGGAACACGCGGCTGTACAAGGCGCTCGCCGCCGCGGGCCCCAAGGCCGTCATCGACTGCGCCCCGCCCAAGAGCTGGGAGCTGCCCAAGCGCGTCCGCGCCATGGCCTGCACCCACGGCATCACGCTTACCGAGGGGGCGGCCTCGGCTCTGGTGGAGCTCGTGGGTGAGAACACCGTGCACCTCGACAACGAGCTGAAGAAGATCGCCCTGGCCCACGGCACCGGCGAGGGGGTGGGGGAGCGCGAGGTGCGCGCGCTGGTAGCCCGCACTTCCGAGGTGAAGCCGTGGGATTTCACAGCCGCCTTCGCCGAGCGAAACCTCGGAAAGTGTCTCGCCCTCAGATCCAAGATGGAGAGCACCTCGCCCCATGTGCTCATAGCTCTGTGCACCACGCGTCTGCGCGAGCTCATGGCGGCCCAGTCCATGGCCCGTCGCGGCAACCCGCGCGGTCTCGCCAAGGCCCTCGGCGCGCCCGACTGGCGCGTGAAGAACCACGGCGCGTGGGCGCGCCAATGGCGTCCCGAGGAGCTGCGCCGGGCGCTCGCCTCTTCTCGCGACGCCGAGCAGGCCATGAAGAGCGGCAGCGATCCCGACGAGGTCTTCTACCGCTGGCTCGTGGAAACCCTCAAGCGCTAGCTAGCCGTCCCCGGCGCCAAGGCCAGGTTCTTGCGGTCGTAGGGCATGCGGAAGTAGTACTCGTGGCCGCAGATTCCCTGCAGGATGCGTCCCTCGCGCACGAGGTAGATGAGGTGCGCCAGCGTCTCGCCCATGGAGAAGTACTTCTGATCGAGCGGCCAGCTCTTCCAATCAGGGTAGCGCCACGTGGCATGCTGGGAAATCTGAACAATGTCGTCGTGGCCGCCGGCCACCAGCTCGTAGATCTCCTCCAGGCGCTTGTGGTGGTGCTCGATGAGGAAGTCGACCCGCTCGCGCATGCCGGTGAACGGCTTGCCGTGGGCCGGGAGCACCAGATCCGCATCGTAGCCGCCCACCTTCTCGAGACTTTCCAGAAACTCCGCCAGGGCGTTGTAGGCCGGAAACCACGAGGAAACCGACGGTGTGATGCGCTCCAGCACATGATCGCCCGAGAGGAGGATTTTGTGCGCCGCCTCGTAGAGGCAGATGTGCCAAGGGTCGTGGCCCGGCGTCTCGATCACCTCGAACTCGAACTCGCCGACCTTGAGGCAGTCACCGTCGGCCAGATAAGTCATGACCGGGTAGGTGGAAAGCGGCAGAAGCTCCGCCGACACGTGCAGCCGCGGCCCCTTCTCGTCGAAGGTCAGGTCACGCTGCTGCTCCAAGGTGGCCGCCTGCAAGAGCAGCGGGCCGTAGACGTTGTCCTCTATCTCCATGAGGTTCTTCACCTCCTGGAACGAGTGAAGGTTCGCGAGCACCGGCATGCCCTCGCGCCAAATGCGGTCGAGGTTGCCCGTGTGATCGGGGTGCGAATGGGTGAGCACCACTTGCACCTTGTCCCAAGAGCGGCCGAGGGCGGCCAGGGCGTCGTCGAGCGCCTGCTCGCAGTCAGGGTGGTTGAAACCCACGTCCACGATGGTGGTGGTGCCGTCGTCGTCCAGAATGAAGTAGGAGTTGAGGGCGCGCAGCGGATTGTGGGGAAGGGGCACGCGCACCAGGTAGAGATTGGGGTAGATGAGCACCGGCTTGCCGAAATCGGCGTCGCGAGCCGTTTCCGCCGCCAGCACCGCGCCCTCATCGGGCGTGATGCGCCCTCGCTCGCGGGCTCCGATCGTCTCTGCCATGCTGGTTCCTTCCAAGCTGGACCCTCATCGGGCGGTTTCGTATCTCGTTTCCCATTGTAAATAAAGGCCGCGTTCATGCAATAGAGGCCATCGACCTGTAGACAGGTTGATCCGTAGGGGGCGACCTTGGTCGCCCCTCATCAAGTGGGATGTTCGCGCTTGAGGAGGGCAGACCAAGGTCTGCCCCTACGGGATCGATCTGCACGGTGGTTCCGCGCAAACAAAAAGCGCCGCCCAGTCGGGCGGCGCTTCAGATCGCGAAGTCTGCGGGTCGCGCAAGCTACTCGGCGGCTTCCTCGGCTGGAGCCTCCTCGGCAGCCTCGGCGGCAGCGGTCTCAGCCTCGGCCTTGGCGGCCTCCTCGGCCTCCTTGGCCTTGCGCTCGGCGGCCTTCTTCTCCTCCTTCAGCTGCTTCTCGCGGCGCTTCGCCTTCTCCTCGGAAGCAGCGGCCATGGCGGCCTTGCGGGCGGCCTTGGCCTCGGCCTTCTTGGAGCCGGTCTTCTGCGGCTTCGGCGCCGGCTTCTCGTAGGCGGCGATATCCTCGGCGGTCACCACGGTGTTGGCCAGGCGCATGATGCCGCTCTTGCGGTTGGCGGCCTGGTTCTTGTGGATGACGCCCTTGGAGGCGGCCTTGTCCATCAGGCGGCAGGCCTCGCAGGCGAAGGCGTAGGCGTCCTTGCCGTTGCCCTCGGCCACGGCGTCCTTGACGTGACGGACGGCGGTCTTCAGCTCGCTCTTGACGGCGCGGTTGCGCATACGACGCTTCTCGTTGGTGATGATGCGCTTCTTCTGGGACTTGATGTTAGCCATGAATGCTAGCCCTTTCTGGTTCGGTCGTTTCCCATGTTCGGTGGTATCCAACGACACGAACGCGCGGCGGTATACCCCGCTGCGGGCCATCGTGCGAATCGGAAAGCGGCGGGATTTCTCCGCTTCCTCAGCCCCGAAGCCGAATGGCTCGGAAGGCCGCCAGCAACCGTAATCTTAAAGCGCAGCCACGTCTGCAGATTTGGCGGTGGAATCACCGCGTGCACGTATCGCTGGATACACAATGCGGTAGAATACCAAAGATTCCCGTGGGCGCGGCGAAGAAAATGGCCTTGGGGCCCCGAATCTTCGCGAGACGCACACATTGGGAGGGGAGAGGGGCCTCGCGGGCCCGCTCGCCCGGTAAGACCGCCGCCGATAAGAAAGACATTATGACCCACGAGCTTTCCCATATCCGCAACTTCTCGATCATCGCGCACATCGACCACGGCAAGTCCACGCTCTCGGACCGCATCCTGGAGCTCACGGGCACGGTGGCCAAGCGCGACATGCAGGCCCAGCTGCTCGACTCCATGGACATCGAGCGCGAGCGCGGCATCACCATCAAGAGCCAGGCCGTGCGCGTGAGCTACACCGCCGACGACGGCGAGACCTACCAGCTGAACCTCATCGACACGCCGGGCCACGTGGACTTCACCTACGAGGTCTCCCGCAGCCTGGCCGCCTGCGACGGAGCCGTGCTCGTGGTGGACGCCACCCAGGGCGTGGAGGCGCAGACCGTGGCCAACGCGATGCTCGCCATGAACGCCGATTTGGAGATCATCCCGCTCATCAACAAGATCGACCTGCCGGCCGCAGAGCCCGAGCGCGTGAAGGCCGAGATCGAGGACGGCCTGGCCATTCCCGCCGACGACGCGGTGCTCGCCTCGGGCAAGACCGGCGAGGGTGTCCACGATCTTCTGGAAGCCGTGGTCTACAACATCCCGGCCCCCGAGGGCGACGACGCGGCCCCCTTGCGCGCGCTCATCTTCGACAGCTACTTCGACGCCTACCGCGGCGTGGTGGCCCTCATCCGCGTGGTCGACGGGCACATCAAGAAGGGTGACAAGATCCGCATGATGGCCACGGGCACGGAAACGCTCGTGGAAGAGGTTGGCGCGCGGCACCCTCAGGAGGTGCCCGAGGAGGCGCTTTATGTGGGCGAGGTGGGCTACCTCGTCACGGGCCTCAAGGACGTGAGCCAGGTGAAGGTGGGCGACACCATCACCGTGGCCGACGGCGGCGTGAACGAGCCGCTTCCCGGCTACCGTGAGGCGAAGCCCATGGTGTTCACAGGTCTCTTTCCCATCGACGGCGACCAATATGAGCCCTTGAAGGAGGCGCTGGAGAAGCTGTCGCTGAACGACCCGGCGCTCGTGTGGGAGCCCGAGACCTCCCACGCCCTCGGCTTCGGCTTCCGCGTGGGCTTTCTGGGCCTTCTGCACATGGAGGTTATCAAGGAGCGGTTGGAGCGCGAGTTCGGGCTGGACCTTCTGGCCACGGCGCCCTCGGTGGAGTACCACGTGTACCTCAAGGGCGGCGAGATGGTGTCGCTCCACTCGCCTCAGGAGATGCCCGACCCCGGCTCCATCGATCACGTGGAAGAGCCCTATCTGAAGGCGAAGATCCTCATCCCGCCCGACTACGTGGGCGCTGTGATGGATCTGGCCGTGGGTCGGCGCGGCAACTTCGTCACCATGAACTACCTCTCCCAGACCACCGTCGAGATGCTCTGGGAGATCCCGCTGTCCGAGCTCATCCTGGATTTCTTCGACAAGCTGAAGTCGAACACCAAGGGATATGCGTCCCTCGACTACGAGATGGACGGCTACAAGCCCTCGCAGCTCGTGAAGTTGGACATCCTGCTGTCGGGCAAGCCCATCGACGCCCTGTCGTTCATCGTGCACAAGGACAAGGCCTACGACCGCGGGCGCGTGCTCTGCGACAAGCTGAAGGAGATCATCCCGCGCCAGATGTTCGAGGTGCCCATCCAGGCGGCCATCGGAGGTAGGGTGCTCGCGCGCCAGACCGTGAAGGCCAAGCGCAAGGACGTGCTCGCCAAGTGCTACGGCGGCGACATCACCCGCAAGCGCAAGCTTCTGGAGAAGCAGAAGGCCGGCAAGAAGCGCATGAAGGCCATCGGCAACGTGGAAGTGCCCCAGGAGGCCTTCATGGCTATTCTGAAGGTGGATGAGTAGGGGAAAAGCCTATCCCTCCAGCAGGTCCTCGCGGACGACGTTGGTCATCACCTTGGGCTCAAGCTCGGGCGGGTTGATGCCCGCGGCGCGGCCGGCCTCGATGCACTTGAGCATCCAGGCCATGTTACGGCCCAGCACGCGCATGGTGTGCAGGCCCTCGCCGTCGCCTTCCGCCTCGCCGGGGGTGCGGCCGTAGGCGAGGTTCCAGTACGAGCTGGAGACGAGGGGCTGGCAGTTGATCTGGAAGTACTTGTTGATCTGGTCGGCGGCCTCGATGGCCCCGGCCCGGCGCGCCACGGCGATGCCGGCGGCGGGCTTGAAGCGGAAGCTCGCCCCGCCGGCGTAGAACATCCGGTCCATGAGCGCCCGAAGCGACCCGGCCATGCCGGCATAGTACACCGGCGACCCCACGATGAAGCCATCGCACTCGGCGGCCTTGGCGATGAGCTCGTTGCAGCAGTCCTCGGCGAACACGCAGCGCTTCTCGCCGGTCTTGCCGCAAATGCCGCAGGCGATGCACCCGCGGATCTCCTTGTTGCCGATCCAGACAAGCTCGGTCTCCACACCCTCGGCCTCAAGGGCCGCGGCCGCTTCCTCCAGCGCTCGGTTCGTGTTGCCCTTCCAGCGCGGGCTCCCGTTGATGAGCAGTACCTTCACGATCGTCTCCTCTTCTTGTGATCTCGACGCGTCCTCGGCGCGCATCCATTAAAATATGCTCATTCTACACCGTTAAACGCAGCAGTCGAAAGAAGCACCGATGAGCAGGGAACCAAAAGAAGACTACGATTGGATCAACGATCCCTTCGACGAGAAGAAGATCGCCGAGGAGCGGGAGCGCATGGGCATGAGCGGCACGTCCAAGACCTTCGTGGGCATCGGCTGCCTTCTGTTCGTGCTGGGCTTCATCGTGCTCATCGGGCTTTTGCTGTTCGGGATTCTTTAGTCGTGGAAGGGCTCTTCGGGAAATACCGGGTGCTGCTTGCGCCCATGGCCGGCGTGTCCGACATCGCCTTCCGCACCTTGTGCCGCGAGGCCGGGGCGGATATGGCCTTCACGGAGATGGTCTCGGCCAAGGGGCTCTCCTTCGCCAACGAGAAGACGCGCCACTTGCTGGCCCTGGCCGACGGCGAGTCCCAGGTGGCCGTGCAGCTGTTCGGCCACGAGCCGGACGTCATGGCCTCCCAGGCCGCCTGGATCGAGCAGGAGATGGGGGAGGGACTGGCCTACCTGGACATCAACATGGGATGTCCCGCCCGCAAGATCGTGTCGAAGGGGGACGGCTCGGCGCTCATGAAGGATCCCGCGCTGGCCGCCTCCATCGTGCGGGCCGTGAAGAGGGCCGTGGAGCATCCGGTCACGGTGAAGTTCCGGCGGGGCTGGGCGGAAGGCGACGAGACGGCGCCCGCTTTCGCGCGCCTCATGGAAGAGGCCGGAGCCGACGGGGTCACGGTGCACGGGCGGTTCGCCGAGCAGCTGTACCGAGGGAGTGCCGACTGGGGCGTCATCGCTCGCGTGCGCGAGGCGGTGTCCGTGCCCGTCGTGGGCAACGGCGACATCCGCAGCGGTGCCGATGCCGTGCGCATGGCGGCAGAGACGGGCTGCGACGCGGTGATGATCGCCCGGGGCGCCGAGGGAAACCCGTGGCTGTTCTCCCAGGTGCAGGCCGCACTTGTCGGGGAGGCGGAACCTGCACCGCCTACGGTTGAGGAACGTATCGCCATGGCGCGTCGCCATGCGGAGCTGCTCACCCATCGCGAGGGGCGCAATATCGTGCGCATGCGCAAGCACGCCATGTGGTACATGGCGGGACTCCCCGGCGCCGCCGCGGCCCGCGGCCGCATCAACTACTGCACCACGCTGGCCGACTTCGACGCGGTGTTCGACGAGCTTCTGGAGATTGCCCGGGAGCGTTCGTGATTTGTCCGTCTCGCGCCAATATCACTCCGATTTCCTGCTGTCCATCTCGCATCAGGGTTGTCCGTCCGACGCTAGGAGGCATTGCAATTCGCTCAGACAGTCCTCGCCGGTATCGAAGGCGACAGGGTTCAGTTTCCCGCATATCGCCGCGCCTTCGACACCGTCTGCGGAACTCGCTCGGTTGCAACGCCTCCTATCGTCGGACTACCCAGCCGGAAAGAGAGGTCTGTCGTGGCTTATGACCCTTATAAAGCACTGTACCTGCATATTCCGTTCTGCGTGAAGCGGTGCGGGTACTGCGATTTCGCCACTTCGGCGGTAGAACGGGACTCGCCGATTATCGACGAGTACGTGGAATCGCTCGTGATGGATATTCGCCGAGCCTCGAGGGAGGGGAAGCTCGGAGCCATTGAGACGGTGTATCTGGGCGGGGGGACGCCGAGCCATATCGGGATGGGGCGGCTTTCGATGCTCCTTTATGCGCTGTCGATGTCAATGCATCTTGAGCCTGAAATCGAGTGCACCATGGAGGCGAACCCCGAAAGCCTCACGGCGCCCATGGTGCGGGACATCTGGGCGCTCGGGGTGAACCGGCTTTCCATCGGGGTGCAGTCCTTCGACGACGAGGTGCTGCGCATCCTCGGCCGCGCCCACGACGCCGAGGCGGCGCGGGCGGCGGTGCGCGCGGCCCAGGAGCGCTTCGAGAACGTGTCGGTGGACCTGATGTGCGGCATTCCCGGGCAGAGCGCGGAGTCCTTCGCGGAAAGCGTGCGGGAGGCGGTGGCCCTCGGTGTGACCCATGTGTCGGTGTACCCGCTGACCATTGAACCCCATACGCCCTTCGATGCCGCCATTATGCGGGGCGAGATGCTCGAGCCCGACGAGGATGGGGAAGCGGCGGCCATGGAGGAGGCTCAGCGCATCCTGGAGGACGCGGGCTTTCACCGCTACGAGGTGGCAAGCTACGCGAGGCCCGGGTTCGAGAGCCGCCACAACACGGCCTACTGGACGGGCAAGCCCTACCTGGGGCTGGGGCGCTCGGCCGTCACCATGACCCAGAACGCCGAGCGTCGCATGCGGGTGCAGGACGGACAGGTGGTGGACGATCTGGACGCGCGGCAGATGGCCTCCGAGGACCTCATGCTTGGCATGCGCATGGCCCGCGGCGTCTCCGACGAGCAGGTGGCGCGGGCCGCAGCGGTCATCGACGACGCTGGAGTCGGGGATGCGCGGGCGATCATCGACGGCGATGCGGCGGGCAGTTCGGTCCTCGCCGCCTTCGACGAGCTGGCCGCCCTCGGGCTGGCCGAGCACGCGGACGGCCGTTGGCGCCCCACCGACGCCGGCTGGCTCTGCGGCAACGAGCTCTACGGCCGCCTTCTCGACCTCGCCCCCTAACCTTCCACCTGTGCTTGTGTGTCGCTTGCGTCGAGATGGGCGCTTCCATTAGCACTCTCGCCTTGCGGTTGCTAAAATGGCGTCAACAACAGAAGGCTCCGCGCCCGGCGCGCGGAGCGATACGGGAAGGCGAGAGGAGCGGATATGCTGTCGGAGAGACGCCAGAGGGTTCTGCGCGCGCTGATCGAGGACTACATCGAGTACGCGCTGCCCGTGGGCTCGCGCACCCTGACCGAGCGGCACCGCCTGGGCGTGAGCCCCGCCACAGTGCGCAACGACCTCTCTGCCCTGGAAGACGCCGGCTTCATCCAGCAGCCGCACACCTCCGCCGGGCGCGTGCCCACCGACGCCGGTTACCGCACCTTCGTCGACGAGCTGCTCTCGTCGGGATTGGCCGAGGAGGAGCGCCCGCACCAGGCCATGGTCGACGAGCTGCGCGCCTCGGCCTCGGAGCTGGACGCGCTCATGGAGCGCACCTCGGCGGCCCTCGCCCGGCTCACCAACTGCCTGTCCATCGTCATGGCGCCCTCGGTGCTCGCCGGGCGCATCCGCCAGATCACGCTTGTGTCGCTTTCGCCCTGGCAGGCCATCGTCATCGTGGTGGCCGAGGACGGCCAGGTGGTCAACCGCACGGTCACCTTCGCTGACGAGGTATCCGCCGACGAGCTGGCAAGTGCCCAGAACCTGCTGAACCGGGTGCTCGCCGGACACTCGGCCCGCGACGTGCGGCGCTCCATGGACGCCGGCACGGTGGAGGCCCTCAGCGACCCGCTCGTGCAGCTCATCATCGACGAGGTCATAGAATGCTTGGGCGAGTCCGAAAGCGCTCGCGCTCACAGCCTTGGCGTCTCGGCGCTTCTGCGCCAGCCGGAGTTCAGCGATTCGAAGGCCCTGCTGCCGGTCATAGAAGTGCTGGAGGACGACCGCGTGCTGCTGAGCACCTTCGACGAGGCCGCCGCGGAAGGGGGCCCGGTCATGGTGCGCATCGGGCACGAGAACCCCGCCTCGGAGCTGGCCGGCGTCTCCATCGTGGCCTGCCCCTACGGTCGCGGCGAGTCCGAGGGCGTCGTCGCCGTCATCGGTCCCACCCGCATGAACTACGAGCGCGCCATCCGCGCCGTCCGCGCCGCCCAGTGCGCGCTGCACGGCGAGTAGCCGCGCGTTACCAAGAACACAGAAGAGCGAACGAAGAAAGGCAAGATTCACCTATCATGACCGCAACTAAGGACCTCTACGAAATCCTCGGCGTCTCCCGCGACGCCTCCGAAGCCGAGATCAAGAAAGCATTTCGCCACAGGGCGCGGGAGCTGCACCCGGACGTGAACAAGGCACCGGATGCCGAAGACCAGTTCAAGGAGTTGAACGAGGCCTACGACGTGCTGTCCGACCCCCAGAAGAAGGCCCAGTACGACCGCTTTGGCACGATTCCCGGCGCGGCGAGCGGCGGCGGCCCCTACGGCGGCGTCGGCATCGATTTCGAGGACCTGTTCGGTGGCGGCTTCGGCGGCATGGGCGACATCTTCTCCACCTTCTTCGGCGGCGCGGCCGCAGGCGGCCGCCAGGTGCGCAAGGACGGCCGCGACATGGGCGTGGGCATCCGCATCACGTTGAAAGAGGCGGCGACCGGCGAGAAGAAGGAGATCGTGTACGACCGCCTGGCGCCGTGCCCCGATTGCGACGGCACGGGTCTGGGCGAGGACGGCAAGGAAGTGACCTGCGAGGAGTGTCACGGCACCGGGCGCGTCGTCACCGTGCAGCACACCTTCTTGGGCGACATGCAATCGGCGAGCACCTGTCCCGCCTGCCACGGCACCGGCACGGTCATCGACAACCCGTGTCCCGAGTGCGAGGGCCAGGGCCGCGTGCCCGACCGCCAGCGTGTCTCGGTGGAGATTCCCAAGGGCATTCGCGACGGCCAGCAGCTGCGCATCCACGGCTTCGGCGAGGCAGGCATGCAGGGTGCGCCGGCCGGCGACCTCATCGTCACCGTGCGCATCGCCCCCGACGAGTTCTTCGAGCGCGACGGCGACAACCTGCACTGCAAGCTCGTAGTTCCCATGGTGCAGGCGGCGCTCGGCGCCGATATCGAAATCGACGGCATCTACGAGGACGAGAAGGTCACGGTTGCCATCCCCGAGGGCTGCCAGAACGACCAGATCGTGCGCGTGAAGGGCTTCGGCATGCCGCGCCTGAAAAGCGATGCTCGCGGCGACTTGTTCGCGCACATCGCCGTGGAGGTGCCGAGGAAGCTCTCCAAGCGCGAGCGTGAACTTCTGGAAGAGCTGGCGGCGGAGATGGGCGAGGACGTGAACGAGGAGAAGCGTTCGCCCTTGCAGAAGCTCCGCGACATTTTTGAGTAAGGCTGCCGATCATGTCGTTGCCGCGCTTCTTCCTGGAAAACCAAGTGCTCGCTGCTGAAACGGAGGCAGTGTTTCCGCTGCGCCTTGAGGCCGACGACGCGAAGCACGCGCGGGTGCTCCGGCTGGCGGCGGGGGAGCACATCGCGGTGATCGACGCCGACCAGGATTACTTCGAATGCGAGATCGTCGATTTTGCGGACGAGTTGCCCCTCGTTTCCATTGCGCGCCATGAAGACGCGAGCGAGGCCGGCCCGCAGGTGATTCTGCTGCAGGGCCTGGCCAAAGGCGACAAGATGGAGACTGTCATCCGCCATGCCACCGAGGTAGGCGTGGCGGCCTTCGTCCCCCTTACCTGCGCCCGCTCCATCGTGAAGCTGGACGGCAAGAAGGCGGCTGCGAAGACGGAGCGATGGCGGGCCATCGCCAAAAACGCAGCCATGCAATCGGGGCAGGCTCGGGTGCCGGAGGTCGCCGAGCCCGTCTCCGTGCGCGAGGCGGCCGCGATGCTCGGCCAGGCGACGGCCGTGCTCGTGTGCTGGGAAGAGGCGCCCGAGACAGCGAGTCTGAGCGAAGCCGTGCACGATGCGCTCCTCGCGACGTGCACGCCGGCCGCTGACGCCCGCATCGCCGTGGTCGTGGGCCCTGAGGGGGGCCTCGCCGAGGAGGAGGTGCGCTGCTTTCTCGGCTGCAACGCCTGCGCGCGCCTCGTGACCCTGGGCCCGTCCATCCTGCGCACCGAGACCGCCGGCATCGTGGCCCCGGCGCTGGTGCTCTACGAGCTGGGCGGCATGGGGAATCGGCCCTCTCCCACTTACGAGGGCAACCGTGGGTAGGGCCCTATTCGGCTACACGGTCGTGAACTTGGGCTGCAAGGTGAACCGCGTGGAGGCCGACGGTTTCGAGCGGCTGCTCGCGGAACGCGGAGGAGTGCCCGTGGCGGAGGCGGCGGCCGACCTCATCGTCGTGAACACCTGCACGGTCACCGGCCAGGCTGAGCAGAAGACCCGCAAGGCCGTGCGCCATGCCCTGTCGACCAACGGCGGTGCACGCGTCGTCGTCACGGGATGCGCGAGCGAGCTCTCGTCGGAAACCTTCGCCACTATGGATGATCGCGTCGTTGTTGTACCCAAGGCAGGCGCGGATCTCTATCTCAGCGAGTTGGAAATGAGCGGCACAGCTCCTTGCGAAACGCCTGAATCTTTCCCGGCATCGCCCGCCGATGGCCGCACGCGCATCGGCATCAAGGTGCAGGACGGCTGCGACAACGCGTGCACCTACTGCATCGTGCACGTGGCCCGCGGCCGCGCGACAAGCCGACCGGCCGACGAGGTGGTGGCCGAGGCGGTGGCCCTCGCTGAATCCGGCGTCCGCGAGGTCGTGCTCACCGGCATCAACCTGGGCTCTTACGACGATGGAGGGGCGGATCTGACCGACCTTTGCCGCCGCCTTCTGACGGCCACCGCCGATCTGCACGGCGCGGGCGAGCCTCCCTGCCGCTTCCGCATCGGCTCTATCGAGCCTATGGACGTGACCGGCGAGTTCGTCTCTCTCCTCGCCGAGGCCGAGGGTCGCATCTGCCGTCACCTGCATCTGCCCTTGCAGTCCGGCTCGTCCCGGGTGCTGCGCGAGATGGCGCGCCCCTACGACGCCCACGAGTTCCGCCAGCTGGCCGACTTCCTGCGGGCGAGCGTCCCCTCCATCGCGCTGACCACCGACATCATCGTGGGCTTCCCCGGCGAGACCGATGAGGACTTCGAGGACACCTGCGCGCTCGTCCGTCACGTCGGCTTCTCGAAGATCCA
>CABSMC010000054.1 GCA_902478715.1 uncultured Adlercreutzia sp. | reverse complement strand
CCGCCGATGCCGCCAAGGACAAGGCTGACGACGCCAAGAAGGCCGCCGAGGACAAGTAACGCGCCAGACGCTCCGGGCCGCAGTGTTCGGGGCGCTTGGATGGAAAAGGGAAAGCCCGCTGCTTGGAAATCCCCGAGCAGCGGGCTTCTCTGTTCTGTTAGCATGATCTCTCGTGAAAAATCAGCGGTCGCGCTCGTCGGGGTGCGGCTCGTTTAAAGGAGACGTTATTGGAACGTGAGCGATTCGGCAGCCGTCTGGGGTTCATCCTCATCTCCGCTGGCTGCGCCATAGGCCTCGGCAACGTCTGGCGCTTCCCCTACATCACCGGCGAGTACGGAGGCGCGGCCTTCCTCGTCATGTACCTGGTCTTTCTGGTGGTCTTGGGCCTGCCCATCATGGTCATGGAGTTCGCTGTGGGGCGCGGCTCCCAGCGCTCCATCGCCCGCGCCTTCAACGTGCTGGAGCCGGCGGGTACTCACTGGCACAAGTACAAGTGGGTGGGCATTGCCGGATGCTATCTGCTCATGATGTTCTACACCACGGTGGCCGGCTGGATGCTCGCCTACGTGCCGAAGTTCGCCTCCGGGCAGTTCGTGGGGGCCGACTCTCAGGCCACCTCGGCCGTCTTCGATGCCATGCTGGCCTCGCCGGTGGAATGCGTCTTCTGGATGGTAGTGGTGTGCGTCGTCTCCATCCTCATCTGCTCGCTGGGGGTTCAAAAGGGCGTGGAGCGCATCACCAAGGCCATGATGCTCGCCCTGCTCGCCATTTTGGGGGTGCTCGTGGTGCGCGCGCTCACCCTTCCGGGGGCGGCCGACGGCGTGGCCTTCTACCTGCTGCCGGACTTCTCGAAGATCTTCGGTAGCCCGGATATGTTCTTCGAGGCAGCCTACGCGGCCATGGGCCAGGCCTTCTTCACCCTGTCCATCGGCATGGGCTCCATGACCATTTTCGGCAGCTACATCGACAAGCACCGCTCGCTCATGGGCGAGGCGGCCACGATCGGCGTGCTCGACACCGGCGTTGCCCTGGCCACGGGGCTCATCATCTTCCCGGCCTGCTTCGCCTTCGGCGTGGCGCCGGACTCGGGCCCCGGGCTTGTGTTCATCACGCTGCCGAGCGTGTTCGAGCAGATGTGGGGAGGACAGGTGTGGGGCACGCTGTTCTTCGTGTTCATGTCGTTCGCGGCGCTTTCCACGGTCATCGCCGTGTTCGAGGGCATTCTGCGGTTCTCGATGGACCAATGGGGATGGTCGCGCAAACGGGCCGTCACGGTGAACCTCATCGCCATCCCGCTGCTGTCGCTGCCCTGCGCGCTCGGGTTCAACGTGCTTTCGGACGTGGTCATGCCCGGAGTGGGCGACATCCAGACGGTGGAGGACTTCCTTGTGTCCAGCAACATCATGCCCTTGGGCTCGCTGGTCTACGTGCTGTTCTGCGTGTCCCGGCGCGGCTGGGGCTGGAAGAACTTCCTTGCCGAGGCCAACGAGGGCGAAGGGCTCAAGTTCCCCCGGTGGCTGCGCCCGTGGATGCGCTTCGGCGTGCCGGTGCTCGTGGTCATCATCCTCATCATGGGCTGGGTTCCCATCGTCAGCTCGTGGTTGTGATTTGTCGCCTGGCCGCCGTGCGTCTCGCCCGGCCCCCGATGGGGTAAACTGGGGAAAACGTCATTTTGATTTTTGAAGGAGTGCCCGATGGGCTTTTTCGATCGCATCAGCGAGGGGCTTTCCCGCTCGCGCGACAAGTTCAAGGAGTCGATGAACGTCCTTTTGGACCGTGGGCCCGATTTGGACGAGGAGTTCTGGGAGGGCTTGGAAGAGACGCTCATCCTGTCGGATGTGGGCGGGGCGGCGGCCAGCGACATCGTGGAGAACCTGCGCGACCAAGCCACCCGCAAGGCGCTGCCCGACGCCTATGCGGTGCTCGACCTCTTGAACGACGAGATCGCCGGTGCCTTCACGGAGCCCGGGGCCGACATCTTCGGTGGCGATGAGGCTGTGGTGCTGTTCGTGGGCATCAACGGCACGGGCAAGACCACCACGGTGGGCAAGCTTGCCAAGGCGGCGACCGATGCGGGTCGCGCGGTCATCCTGGGCTCGGCCGACACCTTCCGCGCCGCCGCCATCGAGCAGCTTGAGGTGTGGGCGCGCCGCGCCGGGGTGGAGATGGTCACTCGCGAGCGCGGGGCCGATCCGGCGAGCGTGTGCTACGACACGCTGGAGCGCGCCGAAGCGACCGGAGCCGAGCTCGTGCTCATCGACACGGCTGGGCGTCTGCACACCTCCGCCGACCTCATGCGCGAGCTGGAGAAAGTGGTGAACGTGGTGCGCAAGCGCTCGAAGCTGCCGGTGTACACGGTGCTTGTCATCGACGCCACCACGGGCCAGAACGGCCTGCAGCAGGCCCGCGAGTTCAACCGCGCGCTGGATTTGGACGCCCTTATCGTCACGAAGCTCGATGGCACGGCCAAAGGCGGCATCGCGCTGGCCGTGAGCCACGAGCTGGGGCTGCCCATCGTGAAGAT
Source organism: uncultured Adlercreutzia sp. (assembly GCA_902478715.1). Classification (GTDB taxonomy): domain Bacteria; phylum Actinomycetota; class Coriobacteriia; order Coriobacteriales; family Eggerthellaceae; genus Adlercreutzia. The sequence continues at coordinate 15,016 of CABSMC010000054.1, read as the reverse complement.
CGGCGTGGGCGAGGGCATCGACGACTTGCGCGACTTCGACTCCCGCGAGTTCGCCTCGGCGCTCGTCGGCACCTTCGACGAGCGCTTCGATGCGGACGAGGACGGTCTGCGCGGCGAGAACGCCAAGGAGGCGGCCGTCACGGCCGGCGAGCGCCGCCGCGACGTGCTGGAGGGCGCGCCGGTGTGCGCGGCCGAGGGGTCTGCCGGGGAGACGGTCGAGGACGCGACCGTGGAGGCCCTCGCGGAGATCGAGGATGACGAAGCGCCCGTGGTGGACGCGCAGGGCGATGCGGAAAAGGCCTTCGCCGATGCCGCGGAGGAGGCGGCAGCCGAGCCCGACAATGCCGATCTGCTGGAAGCCGCCTTGGGCCGGCGCACCCACGACACCCTCGTCCTGGAAACCGAGGAGGATACCTGCGCCGGTCTTGAGGCCGCCGAGCTGACGGAGCTCGACCGCAACGCCGAAGCCGTTGCGGAGGCGGCCGAGGAAGGCGCTTTCGACGACGCCCCCTTCACCGACGACGAACTGGCCGAGCTCGCCATGGCCGCCGCCGATGAAAACGCCGAGGACGAGCCCGAGCCCGAGCCGGCCCCCGAACCCGAAAAGAAAAGCTTCTGGAAGCGCCTGTTTGAATAGATAAGGAACCCCCTATGCTCGAGAACCTCTCCGAACGCCTTCAGGGCATCTTCTCCGGCCTGCGCAGCAAGGGCCGCCTGACCGAGGACGACATCAACGCCGCCATGCGCGAGATCCGCCTGGCACTCTTGGAGGCCGACGTCAACTTCAAAGTGGTGAAGAACTTCGTCGCCCGCACCAAGGAGCGCTGCCTGTCCGCCGACGTGCTGGACTCGCTCACCCCGGCCCAGAACGTCGTGAAGATCGTGCTCGACGAGCTGACCGAGCTGCTCGGCCGCACCGATTCGAGGCTCGTCCTCTCCAGCCGCATCCCCAACGTCATCATGCTCGTGGGCCTGCAGGGCTCCGGCAAGACCACGGCGGCGGCCAAGCTTGCCTACCGCTTGAAGCAGGAGAACCACTCGCCGCTGCTCATCGCCGGCGACGTGTACCGCCCCGCGGCGGCCGACCAGCTGCAGACCTTAGGCGATGAGATCGGCGTGCGCGTCTACCGCGGCGACGGCCGCGACCCGGTGGCCATCGCGCGCGAGGGCATCCAGGACGCCATCGACAACCTGCGCGACGTGGTCATCATCGACACGGCGGGACGCTTGCACGTGGACGCCGATATGATGGAGGAGGCCCAGGCCATCAAGGACGCCACCCACCCCGACCAGATCCTCATGGTGGTGGATGCCATGACCGGCCAGGATGTCGTCAACGTCGTGGAGGCCTTCGCCGAGTCGGTCGACTTCGACGGCGTCATCATGTCGAAAATGGACGGCGACGCCCGCGGCGGCGGCGCCCTTTCCATCCGCGAGGTCACCGGCAAGCCCATCAAGTTCATCTCCTCGGGCGAGAAGCCCGATTCCCTGGAGGTCTTCCATCCCGACCGCATGGCCAAGCGCATCCTCGGCATGGGCGATGTCGTCTCGCTCATCGAGAACGCCGTGCGCGTGCAGCAGGCCGAAGAGGAGGAGCTGGAAGCCGAGCGCATGATGCGCGGCCAGCTCACCTTGGACGACTTCCTCATGATGAACAAGCAGGTGCGCAAGATGGGCGGCGTCTCCAAGCTCATCAGCGCGCTGCCCGGCGGCGACAAGGCGCTTGGTTCGGGGCAGGTGGATGAAGGGGCGCTCGACGCCATGGAGGTCATCATCAACTCCATGACCAAGGCCGAGCGCGCCAAGCCGGAGCTTCTGAACGGCAGCCGCCGCGCCCGCATTGCCAAGGGCGCCGGCGTCACCGTCACCGACGTGAACCAGATGATGAAGAAGTTCAACGAGACGAAGAAGATGGTGAAGCAGGCCACCGCCGGCATGGAGCAGCAGGCCTCGCGCAAGGGCAAGAAGGGGAAGAAGGGCAAGCGCCGCCGCGGCCTGGGCATTCCGGGCATGGGAGGCATGTCCATGAGCGACCTCAAGAAGATCCAGGACATGATGGGGCAATAGGGCTATTCGCCTTCTGTATCAGCCATTCGTCTTACGAATTGAATTTTCGTAACACTGATCGTTCTCCTATGGTATTGTTACGCATTGAAGATATGTAACACTACCAAGGGAGGGGTTATGACTCTTTCAAGACGGAACTTTGTGAAGGCCGGCGCGGTCGCGGCCGGCGCGCTCACCTGGGGCGGTCTGCTCTCGGCATGCTCGGGCGACCAGGTTGCGTCCGGCGGCTCGTCGGCGCCCGCAGGCGGGGACACCTCGGCAGCAAACGGGGAGATCTCGCAGGTCATCGTTACCATGACGCCGGGCTCCGAGCCGCCGGCGGGCTTCGATCCGTTCGTGTCCTGGGGCTGCGGCGAGCACTGCCATGAGCCGCTCATCCAGTCGACCCTCATCGCCACCGACACCGACCTCTCCTTCAAAAACGACCTGGCCACGTCCTACGAATGCTCCGAAGATGGCCTCACCTGGACGTTCACCATCCGCGACGATGTCAAGTTCACCAACGGCGAGCCTTTGCGTGCCAGCGATGTGGCCTTCACCATCAACGGCATCGTGAACAGCGACTCCTCCGAGGCCGACCTGTCCATGGTGGATACCGCCGAGGCGCCCGACGACACCACGGTGCTCATTCACCTGAACAAGCCCTTCAACGCGCTGCTGTACACGCTCGCCGTGGTGGGCATCGTGCCCGAGAGCGCCCACGACGCCGACTACGGCACCCACCCCATCGGCAGCGGGCGCTACATGCTGGAGCAGTGGGACCAGGGCCAGCAGGTCATCCTTGTGGCCAACCCCGACTACTACGGCGAGGCGCCGAAGATCCAGCGCCTTGTCGTGCTGTTCATGGAAGAGGACGCCTCTTTGGCCGCGGCCGCCGCGGGACAAGTGGACATCGCCTACACATCGGCCACCCTGGCCGACGCCGTGCCTGCCGGCTACGAGCTTTTGAACTGCGCCTCGGTGGACTCCCGCGGCATCTCGCTTTCCACCCAGCCCGCCGGAAGCGAGCCTATCGTGGAGGGAGAGGTCACTTACGAGGTGGGCAACGACGTCACGTGCGATGTGGCCGTGCGCCGAGCCATCAACTACGGCGTCGACCGCGACCAGCTTATCGCAAATGTCCTGAACGGCTATGGGACCCCCGCCTATTCGGTGAGCGACGGCATGCCCTGGGCCACCGACGCCATGAAGTGCTCCACGAACGTGGAAGAGGCCAAGAGGATCCTCGATGAGGCCGGCTGGGTGCCGGGGGAGGACGGCATCCGCGTGAAGGACGGCGTGCGCGCCTCCATCCCGTTGTGGTACATGGCCGGCGACTCGGTGCGACAGGGCATCGCCGAGGAGTTCACCAACCAGATGGCTCCCCTCGGCATCGAGGTGAACGTGGCCGGCGCCTCCTTCGACGATATCTACCCGCATCAGTACGCCGACCCGGTGGTGTGGGGCTGGGGCTCGAACGCGCCCACGGAGGTCTACAACTTGAACTACTCCACGGGCTGGGGCAACTTCGCCCAGTACAAGAGCGCTACCGTGGACGGCTATTTGGACGAGGCTCTGGCCCAGCCCACGGTGGAGGAATCCTTCGAATACTGGCAGAAGGCCCAGTGGGACGGCACCGAGGGCGTCGCGCCCCAGGGCGCGGCCACGTGGGTGTGGCTCGCCAATGTGGATCACCTCTACTTCAAGCGCGACGGACTGAACGTGGCCGATCAGAAGCCCCATCCCCACGGACACGGGTGGTCACTCGTGAACAATGTCGACCAGTGGTCGTGGTTGTAGGGAATGATTTCATCATTCCCTACAACCGCCGACGCTGCGGTTCCGACAGGCACCTGGCCTTGGCCCTTGTTTTGGGCTCGGCGTTGCGCGAAGGCAACTTGGCCCAAAGGCGGGCCAATTCCAGGCACCTGTCGGAACCTCGCTGACTTCCTTAGGCGAACCGGCGAGTTTGCAAAGAGGATATAATGATTAAATATACAGTCACACAGATTGTGAAGTTCGCGCTGTTGATGGTGGCCATATCGGTGGTGGTGTTCTTCCTCGTGGGGGCATCGCCCATCGATCCGGTGCAGGCCAACGTCGGCCAGGCGGCCTATCTCAACATGAGCGAGGCCAAGCGGGCCCAGCTCGCCGAGTACTGGGGGACGAACACCCCCATCTGGGAGCGCTACCTCGCCTGGGCCGGCGCGCTTCTTCAGGGGGACGCGGGCACGTCGCTGCGCTACAACGCCCCGGTCGTCGACGTCATCGCCACACGCGCCGTGAACTCGCTGGCGCTCATGGGCTGCGCCTGGGTCGTAAGCGGCGTGCTCGGCTTCGCGCTGGGCGTGGTGGCGGGCGCACGCCGGGGAAGTTGGGCCGACAAGCTGGTGAAGGGCTACTGCTTTCTTCTGGCTTCGGTGCCCACCTTCTGGCTGGCGCTCGTGTTCCTCATGATTTTCGCCGTGTGGCTGCGCTGGTTCCCCTTCGGGTTCTCGGTGCCCATCGGCGTCTCCGCCGCCGATGTGACCTTGGCCGACGCCGCGCATCACATGGTGCTGCCGGCGCTGACGCTGTCGGTGGTGGGGGTGGCCAATATTGCCCTGCACACCCGCGAGAAGACCATCGACGTCATGGAGAGCGCCTATGTGCGCGCGGCCCGTGCCCGGGGCGAGAGCCGCACCCAGGTGCTGCTGCGCCACGGCCTGCGCAACTTGGCCCTGCCGGCCATCACGCTGCAGTTCGCCTCCATCTCAGAGATCTTCGGCGGCTCGGTGCTCGTGGAGCAGGTGTTCTCCTACCCGGGTCTCGGCCAGGCGGCGGTGACAGCGGGGCTCGGCGGCGACGTGGCCCTGCTCGCGGGCATCGCGCTCGTGTCGGCGTCCCTCGTGTTCGGGGGAAACCTTATCGCCAACATCCTCTACGGCGTCGTGGATCCGCGCCTGAGAATCACGCGTCTGGGTCGCGCGCCCATCGGCTGGAAGGAAGAGGAGGCCGTCCGTGGATAAGGAACTGTGCCCTGCCGGCGCCGCACCGGGCGGCGAGAACGGCGCCGCGACGGACGCCGCGGCGTCCCGGAAGCGGGCGGCCGCCCGCGTTCCGGCGCTCCATCTGCCCGCTAAGACGCGCGTGGCGAATCGTCGTCTGACGCTTGCCTCGTGCGTAGTCGCTGCCGTGGCGCTCGTGGCGGTCGTGGTTGCCGGTCTGGCCCTGGCCGGCGCGGCCACGGCCACCGACTTCTCCGCTAAGAACCTGGCCCCCTCGCTTTCCCACCCCTTCGGCACCGACTGGATGGGCCGCGACATGCTCGCCCGCACCCTGGCCGGGCTCTCCACGAGCGTGCTTTTGGGCCTTGTGGCCTCGGGCGTGTCGGCGGCCATCGCCCTTGTGCTGGGATCGGTGGCGGCGCTCGGAGGCCGCCGCGCCGACGCGACGGTCACGTGGCTGGTGGATCTCATGATGGGCGTGCCCCATATCGTGCTGATCATTCTGGTGTCCTACGCCCTGGGCCGGGGGTTCTGGGGCGTGGCCGTGGGTGTGGCCGTGACCCATTGGCCCAACCTCACCCGCGTCATCCGCGCGGAGATCCTGCAGTGCCGCGAGTCCGGGTTCGTGGCGGTCTCGCGCAAGCTGGGGGTGCCGGCCTGGCGCATCGCCGTGCGCCACATGGTGCCCTACGTGCTGCCGCAGTTCCTCGTGGGCCTCGTGCTGCTGTTCCCCCATGCCATCTTGCACGAGGCTGCCGTCACCTTCCTGGGCTTCGGCCTTCCCCCCGAGCAGCCGGCCATCGGCGTCATTTTGTCCGAGTCTATGAACTACCTGTCGGCGGGGCTGTGGTGGCTGGCGGTGTTCCCGGGGCTGGCCCTGGTCGCGGTGGTTCTTTTGTTCGATCGCGCCGGCAGCGGCCTGCGCCGTCTGGTCGACCCGCGCACGGCTCAGGAGTAGGAGGAGAGCGTGGAAGAGAAAGATCATCGGACGGGGGAGACCCACCATCATCACAGCCACGGCTCCTCCTCCCGCCACCCCGGGGGCCACCACCTGCTGACGGTGGAGGATCTCTCCGTGTCCTTTCGCATGTACGACCCCGAGGCCCCCTTCTTCAAGGCCGAGCAGCGGGAAGTGGGGGTCATCCGCTCCCTGAGCCTGTCGGTGCACGCCGGCGAGATCGTCGCCGTGGTGGGTGCCTCGGGCTCGGGCAAGACGCTTCTGGCCGATGCGGTGTTGGGGCTGTTCGAGCCCAACGCGCTTGTGCGCGGTCGCATCTGGTTCGAGGGCGAGCCGGTGGACGCCGCCACTTTGGCCGAGCTGCGCGGGCACGGCATCTCGCTCGTGCCTCAGTCGGTGGCGAGCCTCGACCCGCTCATGCCCGTGGGCCGTCAGGTGGAGGGCATTCCGCAGGGCCGCAGCGCCGCCCGCCGCGCCGACGCCGCCCGGCGCCGCGCCCGGCGCGCCGAGCTGTTTTCCCGCTATGGCCTGGCCGAAGAAGTGGCGCGGATGTATCCCCACGAGCTCTCCGGCGGCATGGCCCGGCGCGTGCTTCTGTGCTGCGCGCTCATGGATGCGCCGAAGCTCATCATCGCAGACGAGCCCACGCCCGGCCTCGATTTGCCACTGGCCCAGGCGGCGCTTCAAGACTTCCGCACCTTCGCCGACGAGGGGGGCGGCGTCATGCTCATCACCCACGACATCGAGCTCGCGCTCACCGTGGCCGACCGTGTCGCCGTCTTCCGCGACGGGACGGTGGTGGAAGAGACCTCGGTCGCCGCCTTCGCCTCGCCCGACACCCTGGGCCACCCCTTCACCCGCCAACTCTGGCACGCCCTGCCCGAGCACGGATTTGTCGTGCCCGCCGAAGGAGGTCCGCTATGCTAGAAGGCCGCCATATCTCCGTCGCCTTCGACGGTCGTCCCGTTCTCGATGACGTCTCTCTCGCCGTTGCCCCGGGCGAGCGCGTGCAGCTGGCTGCGCCCTCCGGCACCGGCAAGACGACGCTCTGCCGCGTGCTGGCGGGCTATACGGCCCCCCAAACCGGCGAAGTGCTCGTCGACGGCTCCCCGCTGCCGAAGCGTGGCCCGTGCCCCGTGCAGCTCATCGGCCAGCACCCGGAGCTGACGCTGGATCCGCGCATGCGCATGGCGGCGAGTCTGGCCGAGTGCGGCGCGAGCGAGGAGGAGCTCGCGCGTCTGCGGGAGCTTTTGGGCATCCGCGACGCGTGGCTTGCGCGCTATCCCCACGAGCTGTCCGGCGGCGAGCTGCAGCGCTTCTGCATCGCCCGGGCCCTCGGGGCGCGCCCGCGCTACCTCATCGCCGACGAGATCTCCACTATGCTCGACGCCGTGACCCAGGCCCAGATCTGGCGGGCGCTGCTCGCGGAAGTGGAAGCGAACGACATGGGCCTCATCTTCGTCTCCCATTCCCCGGCCCTGGCCGCCCGCATCGCCACTCGCGTGGTGGAGCTGCCGGCCGTTCCGGGCACCGTCCGTGGATAGTTCGTGGATGGACGCTTGCCTTTCCCGCGCTCAAGCCGTAATATAAGCAATTGCTGTTTTCGCCGCACTGTGCGAGCAGTGCTTGCGTATAGAGAATGAAAGTACAAGAAGGAGTTCCATTTCATGGCAGTCAAGATTCGCCTCGCTCGCCACGGCGCCAAGAAGCGCCCGTACTACCGCATCGTCGTCGCCGATTCGCGCTCTCCGCGCGATGGCCGCTTCATCGAGGAAGTGGGCCGCTACAACCCCTGCACCCATCCGCATCTGATCCAGTTCGACATGGAGAAGGTCGACCGCTGGATCGCCGACGGCGCCCAGCCCACCGATCGCGTCGCGAAGCTTCTGGCCGTCGCCCGCGAGAACGCTTAAGCACCATGGCCGATCTTACGGAAGACCTCGCCGGCCTTACCGACGCCATCGTTCGTCCGCTCATCGACGAGCCCGATGCCCTGGACATCGCGGCCGCCGAGACCGAGGACGGCAACATCATGGTGGAGATCCGCGTGGCCGCCGACGATGCCGGCAAGGTCATCGGCCGTCAGGGCCGGGTCATCAAGTCCATCCGTACCCTGGCCCGCGCCGCCGCGTCGAAGTCGGGCAAGCTGGTCGATGTGGAGCTCATCGACTAAATGCGCGGCTGGATGTCCATCGCCTATCTGGCGAAACCGAAGAATTTGAACGGAGGGCTCGTCGCACGAGGTGCGTCGGGCCTTCCCTTTGTGCTGTATCCGGGCCTGAAGCTGGCCGTCGTGCCGCCTCAGCTGGACGCGCCCCGCACGCTCACCGTGAGTGAGGCGACGGAGCGGGCCGAGAACGAGGCGCTCGTCTTCTTCGACGAGGTGTCCGATCTGAGCGCCGCCGAGCGTCTGGCCGGTTGCGAGCTTCTGGCCCGCGAGGAGGACATCGACGCCTCGGTGCTGGAAGAGGCCGAGGCGCTGCCCGCCTGGGAGGGCTGGTCGGTGCACGACGAGCGCGCGGGATACGTGGGCGAGGTCGTGGAAGTCGCCGAGCGCGCGACCCAGCCTTTGCTCACGGTGCGCCGCGCCGAGAGGGGAGAGGCGCTCATCCCGCTGGTGGACGAGTTCATCGTCGAAGTGGACGAGGACGGCCGCCGCATCGATGTGTCCCTGCCCGCCGGCCTGCTCGACCTGTAGGACGCCCCGCGCGTCGTCTTCCATCCGCCCGTCCGCGCCACCCATCGACAGGGGATCCCATGCTCATCGAAACCCTCTCCACGTTCCCGCATATGTACGACTCGGTCATGGGCGAGTCCATGATGAAGCGCGCCCAGGAGAAGGGCATCTTGGAATTTCGCGCCCACGACCTGCGCGATTGGACCCACGACCGTCACCGCACCACCGACGACGACCCCTACGGCGGCGGCGCCGGCCTCGTCATGAAGTGCGAGCCCATTTTCGAAGCTGTCGAGGCCATTTTGGGGAAAAAGTTCGTGGAAGCGAAACTTGCCTCAGCCATGGGAGAGTCCGGCCCAGGGGGACTTGCGAGCAGCTCAACCATGGTTGAGTTCGGCGGGGATGCGGGGTGCCCTGACCGAGCGAGTTCCGCAGCGAACGAAACAGCCCAGTGGGCTGTTTCGCAGAGCGAGGACTGTCTGAGCGAATCAGGGTACCCCGCATCCCCGCCCCAGGGGGAGTCGCAACAACATCGTCCCCAGATCGTCTTCTTAGCCCCCCAGGGCCGCCCCTTCGACGACGCCTACGCCGATAAGCTCGCCGCCGCCGACCACCTGCTGTTCATCTGCGGCCACTACGAGGGCATCGACGAGCGCGTCTACGCCCTGGCCGACCATGTCGTCTCGCTGGGAGACTATGTGCTCACCTCCGGCGAGCTCGCCTCCATGGTGGTCATCGACGCCGCCGTGCGCAAGCTGCCCGGCGTGCTGGGGGCGGCGGAGGGCCCCGTGGACGAGTCCTTCACCAGCGGCCTTCTGGAATATCCCCAGTACACGCGCCCTGCCGAATTCCGCGGTATGAGGGTGCCTGAGGTGCTCATGAGCGGCAACCACGCCGCCATCGCGCGCTGGAGGCGCGAGCAGTCCCTCGCCCGCACGGCCGCCGCCCGCCCCGACCTCATCGCCGCCGCCGAGGCCGCGGGCTGCCTTACCCCCGCTGACCAGAAATTTTTGAAGTTGTTGGAACCAGCGTCAACGGGCGCGGCCGAAGGGGTATCATAGCGTTTCCGACAATTGTGAGCGCAGACGTGGAAGGGGCATCCCGAAGATGTACGACAACGGCTATGGGACCGATCCTTACGGCTACCAGCCGCAGCCCCAGCCCCGTCCTTCGCGCGCCTCGAGCTTTCTGCGCACGGTGCTCTCCGTGCTCGTGCTCGTGGTTCTTGTGGTGCTGCTCTCCTGGGGGCTGCGCACCTTCGTCTTCCAAGCCTACGAAATCCCCTCCGGCTCCATGGAGGAGACCATCATGCCCGGCGACATGGTCTTCTCCGAGAAGATCACCTACTACGGCAGCGACCCGGCGCCCGGCGACATCGTCACCTTCCAAGACCCCGATCCGGAGCAGGGCGGCCGCATCCTCATCAAGCGCGTCATTGCCGTGGGCGGCCAGACCGTCGATCTGCGCGACGGCCGCGTCTATGTAGATGGCGTGCTGCAGGACGAGCCCTACACCCGCGGCGAGCCGTCCTACCCGCTGACGCCCTACTACGGGCTTACCATCGACTACCCCTACACGGTGCCCGCCGGCGGCCTGTGGGTCATGGGGGACAACCGCACCAATTCCCAGGATTCCCGTTACTTCGGCGCCATCAAGGAGTCGAGCGTCACGGGCAAGGCGATATTCATCTACTGGCCGCTGACCGACGTCGGCCCGCTGTAATTCGAGCAAAGGAGACCCATGGCACCAGACACTGCCGAGAAGGTCGGGAAGGCGACGCCCCCCACCTTCCAAGACGTCATCATGAACCTGCAGCGCTACTGGGCGAGCACCGGTTGCGTGGTGCTGCAGCCCTACGACAACGAGGTGGGCGCCGGCACGAACGCCCCGGCCACCACGCTGCGCTCGCTGGGGCCCGACACCTGGCGCACCTGCTACGTGCAGGGCTGCCGCCGTCCCACCGACGGCCGCTACGGCGAGAACCCCAACCGCGGGCAGTTCTACTACCAGTTCCAGGTGCTCATCAAGCCCTCGCCGGACAACATCCAGGACCTGTACCTGGGAAGTCTTGAGGCCATCGGCATCGATGTGGCGGCCCACGACGTGCGCTTCGTGGAAGACGACTGGGAGAGCCCGACGCTGGGCGCCTGGGGCCTGGGCTGGGAGATCTGGATCGACGGCATGGAAGTGACCCAGTTCACCTATTTCCAGCAGGTGGGCGGCTTCGAGTGCAACCCGGTGCCCGTGGAGATCGCCTACGGGCTTGAGCGCCTCACCATGTTCGTCCAGGGCGTCGACAACATGTACGACATCGTGTGGGCCCGCGGCGACGACGGCGTGGAGTTCACCTACGGCGACGTGTACCTGGAGAACGAGCGCGAGTATTCCAAGTTCAACTTCGAGGTGGCCGACACCGACTTCCTCTTCCAGGAGTTCGCCGACCGCGAGGTTGAGTGCCTGCGCACCCTGAAGGCGTCCCTGCCGCTGCCGGCCTACGACTCGGTGCTGAAGTGCTGCCACGCCTTCAACCTGCTCGATGCCCGCGGCGTCATCTCGGCCACCGAGCGCATGGCCTACATCCTGCGCGTGCGCACCCTGGCCAAGGCTTGCTGCGCGTCCTACATGAAGAACGTCGTGGGAATGGACGTGGACACCTCCGATTTGGACGCCCTGCTCGCCGACGTGCCCGACCCGCTGGCGAAGCCGGCTGCCGAGGCAGCGTCCAACGTCGTGCCGGCGTGCCCCGAGCCTGCGCCCGGGGGCGGATGCCCCGGCGCCGCAGCCGCTGCGGGCGACCGTTCCGAGCGCGCCTTCGAGTTCGTGACCATCGCCGAGGACGCCGTTTCCGCCCCGTCCGATCCGTCCGAGAAGGAGGCCTAGAAGATGTCCGATACCGCTACCCTCGCCTTCGAGATCGGCACCGAGGAGATCCCCGCCTTCGATTTGAAGCGCGCCACCGAGTCGTTGGCCGAGCTCGTGCCCGCGGCTCTGGATGCCGTGCGCATCCCCCACGGGGAGGTGGCCATCTACACGAGCCCGCGCCGCCTCATCGCCATCGTGGCCGACGTGGCCGCCCGAACCGAGGCTTTGGAAGAGGTCTTCCGCGGGCCCGCCGCCAAGATCGCCTTCGATGACGCGGGCAACCCCACCAAGGCCGCCATCGGCTTCGCCCGCGGCAAGGGGCTCGACGTGGACGCGCTCGAGCGTCGCGACGAGAACGGCACCGAGTACGTTTACGCCGTGCGCCAGGTTCCCTCCCAGGATGTGGCGGCCCTGCTGCCCGAGGTGCTGCGCGGCGTCATCGACGGCATCTCCTGGCCGAAGTCCTGCCGCTGGGGCACCACGACCGAGATGTTCTCGCGCCCGGTGCGCTGGCTGGTGGCGCTTCTGGGCGATACGGTGATTCCCGTGGAGTACGCGGGGCTCGTGGCCGATCGCGAGACGCGCGGCCATCGCTTCCTGGCCCCCGGCCCGCACACCGTGGCCTCGGCCGACGACCTCGTGTCCGTGGTGGAGGGCGCCTTCGTCGTGCCCACCCAAGAGGCCCGCGAGGCGGTCATCCGCAAGGGCGTGGCGGCCATCGAGGCGGCCACCGGCTTCACCGCCGATCTGCCGGCCAAGACGCTCACCGAGGTCATCAACCTCTCCGAGTATCCCACCCCCATGGTGGGCACCTTCGACGAGGAGTTCCTGAAGGTTCCCGAGGAGATCATCGTCGACGCCATGCTCATGCACCAGCGCTACTTCCCGCTGTACGACGCCGATGGCAAGCTCACCAACAAGTTCATCATCGTCTCCAACGGCGACCCGGCCCACGAGGACACCATCGTCGACGGCAACGAGCGCGTGGTGGCCGCCCGCCTCTACGACGCGAAGTTCTTCTACGACGAGGACTTGAAGATGCCTTTGAGCGCCTACGTCGATCGTCTCGATGAAGTGGTCTTCCAGGAGGCGCTCGGCACCATGCGCGACAAGACCGCCCGTGTGGTGAAGCTGTCGGCCCGCATCACGTCGGCCGCCGGCATCGAGGCCGCCGAGATGCGCGACATCGCGCGATCGGCCTACCTGGCCAAGGCCGACCTGGTGACGAGCGCCGTCATCGAGTTCACGAGCGTCCAGGGCATCATGGGCAGCTACTACGCCACCGCCGCCGGCGAGGCGCCTCGCGTGGCCCGCGCCATCGCCGAGCACTACCGCCCGCGCTTCTCCGGCGACGCCATCCCCACCGACATCATCGGCCAGGTGGTGGCGCTCTCCGATAAGATCGACACCATCTGCGGCCTGTTCGCCGTGGGCCAGGCGCCCACCGGCTCCTCCGACCCCTTCGCGCTGCGCCGCGCCGCCTTGGGCGTGCTGGCCATCTTGGAGGAGACGGGCCTGCCGATCAGCCTGGTGGAGACCATCGACGGCTCGCTCATCATCTACCGCGAGGCCGGGCTTCAGTTCGACAACGCCGAGGTGCGCCGCGAGATCATCGACTTCTTTATCACCCGCGAGAAGGTGGCCCTGCGTGACGCCGGCGTGAAGGCCGACACCATCGACGCCGTGCTCGCCTGCGGCATCGAGGAGCCGATCGTGCTCGCTCGCCGCGCCCGCGCTCTGGAGGCCGCCCGCACCGAGAACCCGCAGGTCTTCGACGACTTGGCCACCGCTTTTGCCCGCGCGAACAACCTGCGCGAGATCGGTCTGGGCACCGGCTACAAGAAGGCCGAGCTCACCGCGGTGGAAACGGCGCTCGCTGAGGCCGTGGCCACCGCCGAGGGCAACGTGGCTGCCGCTCTCGCCGACGACCGCTACGCCGACGCCCTCGTGGCCCTGGCGGCCCTGCGCGCGCCGGTGGACGAGTTCTTCGATACCACCATGGTCATGGACGAGGATCCGGAGGTTCGCGCGAACCGCCTGAAGCTCTTGAACCGCTTCGCCAACGTCTTCGCCCACGTGGCCGACTTCTCCCAGATGGCGAAGAAATAATGCATAACAAGACGCCGGCTGAGCGCGCGGCTCGTGTGCCCACCATCCACATCATCTCCGATTCCATCGGCGAGACGGCCCAGGTGGTGGCGCGCGCCGCCGCGGCCCAGTTCGGCGTCACGAATCCGCATTTGGAGATCTTCTCGAAGGTGAAGAGCTTCGAGGAGGTGCGCGGATACCTGCTGGAACATGCGCGGCACCACGAGGAGGTGCTCGGCGACGACCGCATGCTCGTGATGTACACGCTGGTCAACGCCGACATTCGCGAGCCGTTGCAGGGCTTTTTGGCAGAGCATCCCCATATCGTGGCCGTGGACGTGCTCACGGCCGCCGTCGCCGCCGTCTCCGAGATGAGCGGCATGGAGCCGGTGGGCAAGCCCGGTATGCTGCGCGTGGTGGATCACAACTACTTCAAGCGCATCGGTGCCTTGGAGTTCACCATCGCTCACGACGACGGCCAGAATCCCGAGGACCTCACGAAGGCCGACATCGTGCTTTTGGGGGTCTCGCGCTCTTCCAAGACGCCGCTTTCCATCTATCTGGCCCAGCAGGGGCTGCGCGTCGCCAATGTGCCGCTTGACCCCACCACCGAGCCGCCCTCGCAGATCTTCGATGTCGATCGCACGCGCCTGTTCGGGCTCATGATCACGCCTGAGGTGCTGTTGGACATCCGGCGCAAGCGCATCAAGAAGGCGGCGGGGAAGGCCGGAGGCGGCCAGTTCGCCATGCTGGCGAAGAACTACGCCGATCCCGAGTACATCTACCGCGACCTGGAAGCCAGCCGCGCCCTCATGCGCCGACTCGGCTGCATCGTCGTGCACACCGAGGGCCGCGCCGTGGAGGAAACCGCCCAGGAGATCCTCCGCTACTACGAGCGCAGCCACCCCTCCAATACCGACATCATCGACTAGCCCCTGCTACGCCGCCTTGCCCGCACCCGCGCCCCCGGCCGGCCGCTCGACTTTGTTCCCAATGCTGGTCAAAAAAGTGGCGGAAACTGCTTTTGCGGAGGCTTTGAGGGCAGGTTCTGGCCAAAAAGGAGCCGCTGGCTGCATCAGCTTCACGCTGGGCTCAATCGGAGTACTAATCGCGCGCTCCTGAGCAGGGAAAACTCCAATCTGCTATAGAGCTCTTTTCGAAAAAACAAGGTAGTGGGCAAAATAAGGGCGATAGCTGCCAGCTAGCGTGGCATTTTTGGCCAAAAGAATTCATGAGGCGCGCCAGAGGATCCTGATTTGTCAGTCGCGCTCTGCTGCATGTGTTGCCGGGCGCGCTCTTCTTGTGCCTCGTCGAGCCCTGCGCGCCTTGCTGCTCGCGCCCCGCCGCAAGCTTCGTCGAGCGCACCCCGCTGCCTGTCTCTTATACACATCTCCGAGC
>CABSMC010000053.1 GCA_902478715.1 uncultured Adlercreutzia sp. | reverse complement strand
GTGGTGAACCGTCGCGCCATTGCTACGGGAGCGGTCGTGCTCGTGCTCGCCGGTTTCGTGCCCGTGGTGAGCCTCGTGTTCGCCTCCCTTCCCGAGGCCGTCCTCGGCGGCTGCACCATCATGATGTTCGGCAACATCATCGTCAGCGGCTTCCAGATGATCGCCAACGCCGGCTTCTCCCAGCGCAACATCACCATTGCCGCGCTGTCGCTGGCCGTGGGCATCGGGTTTACCCAGATGGGCGACATCTTCGCCATTTTCCCGGAGCTGGTGCAGAGCGTCTTCGCCGACAACTGCGTGGCCGTGGTCTTCGTCGTGGCCATTCTGGCGAGCCTGCTTTTGCCCAAAGATCAGAAGGTGGAGGGGCCGCTCATCGTGGAGGAGGGCAACGATTCGGTGGATGCTGCCGCAGACGCGCTAGAATCTTAGGCCCATGGAAACCATCGCGCACATAGCCGGGCACGTGCTGGAGCATTCTCTGGCCGACACCCTGTACCTCATCCCGTTTCTGTTCGTCACCTACCTGGCCATGGAGTGGCTCGAGCACAAGACCGGCGGCAAGACCCAGGAGGCCATCCGCCACGCCGGCGCGGCCGGGCCCATCGTCGGCGCATTTCTGGGCGTGGTGCCCCAGTGTGGCTTCTCGGCCGTGGCGGCCACACTGTACGCGGGTCGCGTGATCACGCTGGGGACGCTGTTCGCCGTGTTTCTCTCCACCTCCGACGAGATGCTGCCCATTTTCCTGGCCGAGGCGGTGCCCGGCAATACCATCTTGTCCATCATGGGGGCGAAGGTGGTCATCGGCATGGTCATGGGCTTTGTCGTGGACGCCGTGCTGCGCCTGGCGCGCCGCGACAAGGAGCGCCTGCGCATCCACGAGCTGTGCGAGCAGGACCAGTGCGGCTGCAACCACGACTGCCACACCTGCGAGCAGGCCCCGGAGCGCGTCTACGAGCACCACGACGACGTGGAGCACACCCACGAGCACGGGCACGGTTGGAAGGGCATCCTGAAGAGCGCCACGAAGCACACGGTGCAGGTGACACTGTTCATCTTCCTCATCACCGTCGTTCTGAACGTCGTGCTGGAAACGGTGGGAGAGGACGCGCTCGCCCAGTTCCTCGGCGATAACCCGAGCTTCTCGGTGTTCGCGACCGCGCTTGTGGGCCTCATTCCGAACTGCGCTGCCAGCGTGGTCATCGCCCAGCTGTACGTGGAGGGCGTGCTGGGGGCCGGCGCCATGCTGGCCGGGCTTCTGGTGAGCGCCGGCGTGGGACTGCTCGTGCTCGCCCGGGCCAACCGCCCCTGGAAGCAGAATGTCGCCATCATCGCCGCGCTGTATGCCACGGGCGTGTTCTGGGGCCTCATTTGCAACGGGCTGGGCGTCGTGTTCTAGCGGTCCCGTTGACGTCCGCTCGGCGGGACCGTGCTGCGCCGGGGATCGCGAAGTGGTTTTCGGCCTCGTTGCCGTTTTGTTAAATCTGACGGCCCGTCAAAATTGTCCTTGCGCCGCCCTCTCGTTAGTACTACGCTCGCAACGTTAACTTTTCTGGTCATCAATGGGAAGAAGGTGATGGGGTTGGCAGGCCGCGGGGAAGTCATCGAGCGACTTCTTGCCGCCCACGAGGCATGGTTCGACGTCGATCGCGACCACCGTTTCGCCGGACGCACCTTCCCAGGTTACGCCGAGTTCCATTCCTGCGCCTCCCAGTACGTGCTCGTCAAGCGCGCGAAGCTGTGGGAGGCGGCCAGTCACGAGCACCTGTTCTTCTGGGACACGCCTCGTCTCACGGCCGCCGAGCTGGACGACCTGGTCGGCTGCATCACCGGCGAGGGGCTCTCCCTCGTGCAGCCCGCACCCGATCATATGACGACCTATCTGTCGCTCGCCATCGTCGCCGACGCTGTGGACGATCTCACGTGGGAGCGCGTGCGCCGCACCCGCTTCCGCAAGAACTTCGCGCTCGGCTGGCGGGGATGGGCCGATCTGCGCCTGGCGGTGGCCGACCTGTCGCGTGGGCGCGTGACGACCAATTCACAGGGAAAACCGCTGGGAAAAACGCTCCAGGCCAATGCGTTCATCGACGACGGCGCTGCTGTTTGCGCTGCTGCTTGCGGCGGCGCGCGTGATGCTGCGCGTAACACCGCGCGCGGCGCTGTCCGCGATGGGCATCGGCTTGACGCGTCCGCCCCGGCGTTTCCGGAAGGAAGGGAGGGCCGAGCCTGCGATGGCGCGCGCCCTCTCTTTGAGGCCCAGGGCGAGAAGAGAGGAAGTAAGCTATGAATGCCCTGATCATCCTTTTGGTAGCCATCGTGGTTCTCGTATGTGGCTACGTCTTTTACGGCGGTTGGCTCGCCAAGCAGTGGGGCATCGACCCCAACCGCCCCACGCCGGCGCACGAGTTCGAGGACGGCAAGGACTATGTGCCCGCCGCGCCCTATGTGGTGCTCGGCCACCATTTCTCGTCCATCGCCGGCGCCGGCCCCATCAACGGGCCCATTCAGGCGGCCATCTTCGGCTGGGTGCCCGTGCTTCTGTGGGTGCTGCTCGGAGGCATCTTCTTCGGCGCCATGCACGATTTCGGCGCGCTGTTCGCCTCCATCCGCCACAAGGGGCAGACGCTCGCGACGGTCATTGCCGAGAACATCGATGACACGGCCAAGAAGCTGTTCTGCATCTTCGCGTATCTGACGCTCATTTTGGTGGTGGCCGCCTTCGCCTCCATTGTGGCGAGCACCTTCGCCGTGGTGCCGGTGCCGTTGGATGACGCCGCCAAGGCTGCTTCGACCGAGGCGGCCAACATGGCCAACATGCGCACGGCCATGATCTCGGTACTGTTCATCGTGGTGGCCGTCATTTACGGCGTGGTCACGCGCGGGCGCAAGCTGCCCACGGCCGTCAACATCCTGTCGGCCATCGCCATCATCGTGGTCGTCGTGGCCCTCGGCTACAACTTGCCGGTCATCGCGCTGGACAACACCACCTGGATGATCCTTGTGGGCCTGTATATCCTCGTGGCTTCCGTGGCCCCGGTTTGGATCCTCCTGCAGCCGCGCGACTACCTGTCGAGCTATCTGCTCTACGGCATGATCGCCCTGGCGCTCGTCGGCATCATCGGCGCCGGCATCATGGGCAACGCCGCCTCGCTGGACATTCCCGCATTCACGGGCTTTGCCGCCACAGCTGGCACATCCAAGGTGGCCGCCTCGGGCTTTTTGTTCCCGGCCCTGTTCATCACCATCGCCTGTGGCGCCATCTCCGGCTTTCACAGCCTCGTGGCCTCGGGCACTACCTCCAAGCAGCTCGACCGCGAGGCCGAGGCGCAGCCCATCGCCTACGGCGGCATGCTGCTCGAGTGTCTAGTAGCGGTCATCTCGCTGTGCGCGGTGGCCTTCGTGTTCTCCGGCTATATGGACGGCACCTACGCCTCGCCGACCCAGGTCTTCGCCGCGGGCCTTTCCCAGATGCTCGCCTGCGTGCCCGGACTCGCCGGGGCGGAGTCCGTCGCCTACGCGCTGCTCGTGCTGGCGGTATCGGTGTTCTGCCTGACCTCGCTCGACACCGCGACGCGCCTGGGGCGCTACATGTTCCAGGAGCTTTTCACGCCGCACGGCATGGAGGCGAGCGAGCTTACCGGATGGCGCGCGGTGCTCGTGAACCCCTGGGTCGCCACCATCATCACCGTGGTGCTCGGCGTGGGGCTGGGCATGACCGGCTACCAGCTGGTGTGGCCGCTGTTCGGTGCCGCCAACCAGCTTCTGGCCGCCTTGGGCCTACTGGCCGTGTGCGCGTGGCTGGGCAACGCGGGCCGCAACAACAAGATGTTCTACTTCCCCATGGCGTTCATGATGGTGGTGACGCTGACCTCGCTGGCGCTGACGGTGTGGGCCAAGATCGGCCTTCTGGCGGCCGGCACGATGGATGCCGCCACAGTGCTGCAGCTGGTCATTGGCGTGCTGCTCATGGTGTTCGCCGTCATCTTGGCCGTCAAGGGTTGCAAGACCATCTTCGGGAAGAAGCGGGTCGCGTAGAATCGGGTCGCGTAGAATCGGGTCGCGCAGCTGCAAGCATCCTGCTGCCGATCTCTTCGCATTGCTGCCCCAGAACGGGCACCCGGGAATCCTAGGGCTCGTTTTGGGGTATGATTTCGAGTTGTTAGACATAAGGGAGCGCGCTAACAGGTCTGTCGATCGGTTTGGCGACTGCGCGCCCCGGCACAACTGGGCAAAAGCCCAGGTCGCAACCTCGCCACTGCTCTGCAGCGAGATTATGCTACGGCGGAACGATCGTTTTGCTCGACAGCGAGAGTCTAACAACTCAAAATTCTTACCCGAAACAAGGGCGTGGATTGTTCGAGCACTAAAGTGGGCATAGAGAATTTTGTTTCGCACCCCATAGCGTGCAGAGGGCTTGGCCCGTTATAGTGTCAGGAAGCGAAAAACAAGACGAGAGGAGACGCCCATGACCGCACTTTCCGCTGGCATGACCCGCGAAGAGGCCGCCGAGTTGCTCGCCGCCCACAACAAGGATCCGTTCCATATCGAGCACGGCGAGACCGTCGAGCAGACCATGCGCTACTTTGCCCGCGAGTACGACCCGGAAAATGAGGAGTTCTGGGGCATCGTGGGCCTTCTGCACGACTTGGATTGGGAAGAGCACGACGACGAGCCCGAGAAGCACACGCTGTACGCCGCGCCGCTCATCGAGGAGGCAGGCGGTACGCCGGAACTCATCCGCGCCATCCAATCGCACACCTCCGACTACAACACCGATCTGCCCAAGCCCGAACTGCAGATGGAGAAGATACTCTTCGCCACCGAGGAGCTGACGGGCCTCATCGGCGCGGCCATCGTCATGCGCCCGAGCAAGTCGGTCATGGATTTCAACGTGAAGTCGCTCAAGAAGAAGTACAAGGACAAGCGTTTTGCCGCCGGCGTGAGCCGCGAGGTCATCGCCTCGGGCGCCGAGATGCTCGGCTGGGAGCTGGACGAGCTGTTCGCCCGCACCATCGAGGCCATGCAATCCTTCGCTCCCGACCGCGACACGTTCCAACCGGAGGCGTAGAAGCTGTCGGACGTCTAGCAGGTTGACCGATCGAGCAGGGTCGTCTCGCTGTCAGGTGGGACGGCCCTTCCGTTTGCAACAACTTTGCAAAGAATCGGTGGCGGCAGGCTGGCAGGTCTACAATGGCAGGCGGACTTTATTCGGCCGCGCTGGCACCTGGCGGAGGTGCGGGGCGGATACGTGAGCAGAAAGGACGCCCATGTGGTGCAAGAAGATTCTCGTGGCCTATGACGGCAGCGCTCCCTCCCATCGCGCGTTGGAGGTGATGCGCGAGATCGCCGCCCAGAACCCGGCGGTGGAAGTGGTGCTCGTGCATGTCATGCGCCTGTTCTCTTCGGGCTCGGCCGCCGCCGGCATGGACACTGTCATGGTGGACGACGCCATGGCCATCCGTGAGGAGCTGGAGGCCATCGCCGCCGACATGGTGAATCCGACGGAAGTGAAGGTGCTCAAGGGCACCTCGCCGGCCGACCTCATCGTGAACTGCGCGAAGGAGGAGGGCTGCGACCTCATCATCATGGGCAGCCGCGGCCAGGGCGGCGTGAAGGGCTTTTTGGGCTCGGTCAGCTACGCCGTCACCAAGGAATCGCCTGTCACAGTGCTCATTGCGAAAGAGGGCGATTGCCGCTAATGGTCTCGTCTGCTGCCAAGGTCGCTCCCGCGCCTCGTTGCGAAAGGCCCGCGCCTGCACCGCTCTGGACGCGGAACTTCGTCGCCGGCACCTTCCTGAACTTCTTCATTGCCGGCAATTACTTCATGCTCATGGTGGTCATGACCGCCTATGCGCTCACGGTTCACCAAGCGCCGGCCGCCGTGGCCGCCTTCTGCGCGAGCGCCTTCATCGTGGGCACACTGTTCTCGCGCTTCGCCGCCGCGCCGATGATGGAGCGTTTCGGGCGCATGCCCCTGCTCGTTGTCGGCTGCATTGCGGAAGTGGCGCTCTCGGCGCTGTACCTGCTGAACGAGCCGGTGGGCGCCCTTATCGGGGTGCGCCTGGCCCACGGGTTCTCCTACGGCGTGTGCTCCACCACCATCGCCACGGTCATCACCAGCGTGGTGCCACCCGAGCGCAAGGGCGAGGGCATCGGATATTTCATGCTTTCCATTACGCTTGGCAGCGCCATCGGGCCCTTCGCGGGCATCTTTCTGGCGAACAATTTCGGCTACCCGGTGGTGTTCGCCGTGGCGAGCGTGCTCGTGGCGCTGTCCATTCCGGCTGCGCTGCTTTTGCGCCCGGCGCCTGCCACGAAGGTGAAGGGGAGCGAAGCGGCGGCCGAGGCCGAGGGAAAGGCGGCTGCCGATGCCGTGGCCGGCGCGGTGGCGGAGGCCCCGGACGAAGAGGCGCGCGAAGATGCCGCCGCCAATCGCGACGAGGCGCTGGCGGCCTCTACCCGCGTGCCCTCCACCCACTTGGAAGAGAAGGTCGCCGCCAAGGTGGAGCATTCGCCGCTCGCCCGTTTTGTGGAAGCCGGTGTGCTGCCCATCTCGGTGGTGTGCGGCCTTCTGTTCTTCGGCTATTCCAGCCTGCTCACGTTCCTCACGCCCTACGCCACCGAGATCGGCCTGGCTCGGGCCGCTAGCGTGTTCTTCGTCGTGTACGCCCTGGCCATGTTCGTCACGCGCCCCTTCACCGGCCGCGCCTTCGACCGCGTGGGGCCGCACCCGGTCATGGTGCCGGCGTTCGTGTCGTTTGCTGCGGGCATGGTGGTGCTCGCCTTTGCGGCCAACGATTGGATGATCCTGGGTGCCGCGGCCCTGCTCGGCTTCGGCGTGGGTACCGTGCAGTCGTGCGGGCTCGCCATGGCCGTGCGTGTAACGAGCGACGCGCGGCTGTCGGTGGCCAACGCCACGTTCTACATGCTGCTCGACGTGGGCGTGGGCATCGGCCCCATCCTGCTGGGCATCGTGGCGCCGCTTTTGGGGTACGCGAACCTGTACCTCTGCATGGCCGTCGTGGGCGTTTTGGCCCTGGCCCTGTTCCTCGTCGTCGCCAAAACCGAAAAGGGCGCACGGTAAAACCCCACGTCAACGATGGGGTGAGGGGTAGGGTGAGCCGGTTTCGCACCGGGATTGGCTCTTTTCACCCGCGACATTCCATCGCGCGTTCTCCACAATGGCCTTCCGTAAGGGCGTCGGCCCGCGCAAGGAGCGCAGGGTCCGACGCCAGGGAGAGACGTTGAAGGAGGAGTGAATGATGGAGAAGGCGAAAGGCCTCACGTCGAGTCGTCGCGACTTCCTGAAAGCAAGCGGCTTGGCCCTTCTCGGGTCGGCCGCCGCTGCAGGCGCATTCAGTGCTGTTCCGGCGGCGCGCGACTATGCCGAAGGCGAAGCCGCTGCTGCGACCCCGGCCGAGGCGGGCATTGCGAACTTCGAGACCGATATGTACAGCGATGTGTTCCCCACGAACGTTCGCTACGTCCCGGTCATCGATGCGCCGACCGATATGGACCGCCAGGGCAAAGTGGCCTTCGAGCTGCGCGAGATCGGCGAGGACGAGATCGTGCGCACGGAGGAGACCGACGTGCTCGTGGCCGGCTGCGGCATCACCGGCGTCTGCGCCGCGCTGTCCGCGTCCGATGACGGTACGACTCAGGTACTCTGCCTCGAGAAGATGAGCGAGGGCCGCGGCATGTTCGAGGGCATGGGCGTCACTGGCGGCGCCGCCATGGCCGCCGCCGACTACGTGTGCGACAAGCCGCTCATGATGGATCGCATGCGCCACGCCGCCTATTACCGCGTGCCCATCGATCCCATCAAGCTGTGGGCCGACCGCTCGCCGGAGGCCGCCGACTGGCTGCAGGCGAAGTTCGACGAGGGGGACGGCCAGATCACCGAGGGCTTCAAGATCAACAACGAGAACGCCCACCACTTCGATGTTCCCCAAACCGAGGTGACCTTCGCCTCACCGCAGTGGTCCGAGCAGACGATCAAGAACGCCGGCGGCGCGGGCATCTACATCGTGAAGGATCTGGCGAACACCCTTTCCAAGCGCGCGAACGCCGAGGTGCGCTACCGCAGCGCCGTGGTGAAGCTCGAGCGCGAAGAGGGCGGGCGCGTGACCGGCGCCATCTGCAAGGACGCCGACGGCTACTTCCGCGTGAACGCCAAGAACGGCGTGGTGCTGGCCACGGGCGGCTTCGATGCGAATCCGGCCATGCTGAAGGCCTGGTGTCGCCCGGAGGATATCGCCAACGCCGCCTCCTGGTGCCCCAACTACGGCACCACCGGCGACGGCCAGCTCATGGGACTCGCCGTGGGCGGCCAGATGGATCCGCTGCCCGCCGCGGTCATGAACTTCGACTTCGGCAGCCCCGAATCCTTCTACTCCTCCAACCTCGGCATCACGGGGCTGGTGGCCGGCGGCCTTATGATCAACGAGGAAGGACGTCGTTTCGCCTCCGAGTCGCTGCCGTTCCAGGCGCGCTCCAACGCCATCACCGCCCAGCGCCACTACGGCGAGAACTGCTGGCGCGTGGCCAGCTCTGCCCAGGTGCCCGCGCCGGCGGTGCTCGAGGCGCTGGAGCCGTTCAAGGAGAAGGGCTGGGCCTTCGAGGCAGATAGCTTGGAAGAACTCGCCGGTATGATGGAGGTGCCGCCGGAGACCCTTGCCGCCGAGGTGGCCCGCTTCAACGGCTTTGTGGACAACAAGCTGGACGAGGATTTCAACCGCCCCATGGAGAAGGCGGCGAAGATCGAGGGCGAGAAGTACTATGCCATCAAGCACCAGTCCTCCATTCTCGCAACGGTCTCCGGTCTGGTGGTGGATTACGAGTGCCGCGTGCTCGACTACGACAACGAGGTCATCCCGGGCCTCTATGCGGCGGGCGGTGCCTCGGGCGGCTTCTTCCACACAAACTATCCGCGCCATATCTTCGGGCCGTCCATCGGCCGCTGTGTAACCTTCGGTTTCGTCTCCGGCCAAAGCGCCGCTCAGGGGGTGTAAGCAATGAGAAAGTCACTGCGTTTGAAGGCTTTGGTCGCTGCGGGCGTCGCCGCCGCGTTCAGTCTGTGCCTGGCCGCTGGGTGCGCACCGGCCGACGGCTCGGCGGATACCGACCTTGCCGACACGGGGACGGCTGACCTGGCCGCCGCCTACCCGGTCCACGCGGACAACGCCGCCGGTGGCAGCGGCCTGGCGGCCTACCACACCGCCCTCGGGCAGGAGTGCGAGTCCTGCCACCAGGGCGATCTGGCGGCGCAGCTCGAGGCGGCCGGAGAAGAGGGCGAGCCCAATTGCGGGAGCACCTTCTACAACGATACGGCCACCTGCTTAAGCTCCGACTGCCATGTCTCGTGGGAGAAACTGGCCGAGCGCACGGCGGATCTGGGCGACTACAATCCCCACGATTCCATCCATGGCACCATCGAGGATTGCAATGAGTGCCACAAGGGCCATGCCGAGCAGGTCGACATCTGCGGCGAATGCCATCCCAACGGCGGCCAGGAGATGGTCGGCTAGCGGCATCGAGATACTCGTGCGCCAACGGGGCGGCCCATCGTGGCCGCCCTTTTTCGCGAAATCGTCTGGAAGTGCCAGTTGGGGGCCGCTTTGGCAGCGGAAGATTACCAAAGCGGCCCCCAACTGGCATTTTCCAAGCCATTTTCGAAAAAGGGGCGGTGGCAAGTGCGGAAGCGGGTTGGTATACTGCCTGCTAAGAGGGGAAAAGGAAGGGAGCTTCATGATCGGCACACAGCAAAGGCCGGCGACGGCCGTTCAAGGGGTCGCCTACGACTTCGAACAGGAGGCCTCGCCGGCTCGCTTCTTCCCTCTGCGCTTCTTGGGCATGGGCCTGTTCATAGCGTGGTTGAGCTGCACTCACATTTCCCTCATCTTTCCCGGCCCTGGCTGCGACCTTGACGCCCGCACTGCCTTTGACATGGGCATGCGCGTCGGCGACATCGGGACCTTTGTCGTCCTTGCCCTGGCCGCGCGCCGCATAGGGGTACTCTCCCGCCACCCCTCGGCCTGCTTCGCTCTGGTCACGCTGTGCACGGCGGGAACGGCGCTCGTCGGTCTGGTTGCCCTGCCCGCGGGGCTTCCCCACGGCCTCATCTTCCTACTCTCTGTTCCCACAGCGATCGGAGGGGCCGTGCTGTTCTGCCTGTGGGGGCAGGTGTACTGCTCCATGGGCATGACCCAGTCCATCGTCGAAGGGGCTCTCTCCTGCGTTACGGCTTTAGCTATGTCGGGTTTGGTGGCGGTCTTGAAGTCGCCTTTCGCGGTGATCGCTACGGCGCTGCTGCCGCTGGCCTCCATGGTTGCGGCGGCCCTTTCGCTTCGGGTGCTTCCGACGGAGCGCCCCGCCGACCTTTCCCAGCGCTACCCCATGCCGTGGAAGCTTCTTGCTATCATGGCCATCGGCAGCTTCATTATGGGCGCCTCGAGCCTGTTCATGGACAACGCCGACTACATGGGCTCGATCCATCGGGTGCTTGCCACGGGAGTCTTCGGCGTGGTGGTGCTTGGGCTAGCGTGGCTGCACCGCGATAAGCTTGATGCCCGCACGTTGGCTTTGGCCGCCCTGGGCTTTGCGGTTTTCTCGCTTGCGCTCGTGCCATTTGCCAAGGGATCGCTTGGAGCTGCCGTTTCCTTCACGGCCAAATTCGCCTTCGTGTTTTTCACGTTCTTCGTGTTGCTCGTCATTGTCGGCATCGTGCGTCGCTTCGAAGTGCCGAGCCTGCGCTTGTTCGCCGTTACCCGCATTGCGACGGAGCTGCCACTGCTGCTGGGGCTGCTGCTCATGCGCGCTGTTCGCGGGTCGGGCGTTCTCGATAGCCTGTCTATACGCGTTATCGTCGCTTTGGTGGGCCTGGTGCTCGTGCTGGTATGCGTGGTCATTTGGAAGAGCGAGGCCTCGGTAAATAACGATTGGGGTGCCCAGGGAGTTGGCATCGCCACGAATGTGCACGAGCCGGGGCCGCAGGAGCTATTCCTGGCCCGTTGCGAGGCGCTGGCCGAGCGTTACGGGCTCACGGCGCGAGAAAGCGAGCTCCTAACGTTGGCCTTGCAGGGCAAGACGCGCTCGCAGATCGAGCAGGAACTGTACCTTTCGGCCAACACGGTGAAAACGCATCTGCGCCACGCCTACGGCAAGCTCGGCGTGCATTCAAAGGCTGAGGCCGTCGAGCTTTTGGAATCGGTGGAGTAGCCAGTGAAGTCCGTGGGCGAA
Organism: uncultured Adlercreutzia sp.; assembly: GCA_902478715.1. Classification (GTDB taxonomy): domain Bacteria; phylum Actinomycetota; class Coriobacteriia; order Coriobacteriales; family Eggerthellaceae; genus Adlercreutzia. The sequence continues at coordinate 6,501 of CABSMC010000053.1, read as the reverse complement.
CGTCATCGAAGCTATGCGCTTTTCTCGAAAGGCTTTTGATCAATATGCGATGGATCTTGACGAGACTATGCTGGAGCGACGATATAGCTTATGGGTCGGGTGTTTCTTTGGGAATAGATGGCCACTAATCGTGAGACGTGTTTAGATCGTATTGCTGCTGGCGGTCCCTCTTGGGCTCTCGCTTTCAAGAATCATTCGAGGATTCGTCATCCTGATTTAATAGCGTAAGATGGTCGATAATGTAATGGCGATCTTCGATGGTCAAATTGTCCGAAAAGATATGACCGGAATAACCATTTACGCTGCCTAAACGCGGAAGGATTGAGCCCAATCCTTCAAGGGTGAACCCAAGCTCAAATTGAGGCTCACTGTCTAGAACGAAAGTAAAATAGTAGCTCTCAATTTGGCTCCATGCCTCGCGTTCGCTGGTCGTCTCTTTGAAGTTCCATCGTCCCTTCCATGAAGGAGGTACATCGACGATGAAGAACTGAGTTTTATAGCGAAGGTCGGGATCGAATTCTTCTGGCGTATCAGCCGGATCGGCCTCGTTGGGGTAATGATCGCTGCTTTTGCCTTCGGCCTCTAGGCTCTCGTTTGCATTGGAGCTAGGAAAAGCTTCTTCTGTCTGAAGTGTGGGGGTGCTTTTTACGAGAAGCGAAGCAGCTATTGTTCCAGCCACGAGGAGCAACGCAAGCAGGAGGGCGGCCGTTATGGTGCGATTTCTCTCAGAAGCACAGCTCATAATTGCCTCATTTGAACGGTGGGCATTATGGTGTTCTCGAAATAGTCGAACGCACAGGTTCCGACTGCTGATTCATCCGGCATATCTGCGATGGCGTTGAGATCCTGCTCTCCATTGGTCTGCAGCTTTACGTAGATATCGAGGAGGTCGTCGGAGAGGTTGGTGGTAGAGGGGCTGCCACCGTGTATTTGCGCTAAGGCGAGGAAGGGGTAGTTGGGGACGTTGCAGCGAATCTTCTTCCCGATGTTATTGCTTGGAGAATAGTACATTGAATTGCCGATGTCGCCCTGTGATTCCTCCATATCTGCGTTGATGATTTCTGCCGTGAACAGCGCACCATTTTCCGAGGCGTCTTCCTTCGGGCGCACAGTGACGGTACTTCCTTCGTATATGACGGCAACTTTGCCAATCCAGGATTCGGGAAGGTCAATGGAGAAGAAGGAGTTCTCGATATGCGATTCTGTGGCATTGTTAGAAACAAGCGAGGGCGGAATGATGAGAGGGTAGATTTCGTTAAAGCGAGCGAGATAAAGATTGCTGCCGGTATCGTCTTTATCTCTATTAAGTGGCTCCAATATCTCTGACGAATGCTCGCCGGGAGAGCGGTAAGAGAGGCTAATGTTCCAAGCATCCACAATTGCATCTATGCGATGTTTGAGGCATTCGTAGAGCTCTTGAACATCGAGAAAGAAATTGTACCAAGGAAAATCGAGGGATACATTCATTCGGAGGTCAGAAAGCATCGCATGCTGGTCGCTGATTGATTGGGCCACCGAAGAGGCATGTCGCGCGTACTCCTGACGCTGCTCGAGGGTATCAAGATAGTGGGCGTTGAAGTTCTCCGCTATTTGTGTAATAGCTGCGTTGTAATGGCTGACTTGATGGTAGGCCTCTTCCATGATAAGGAAGTTTTCCAGATCTTCGCGAGAAGGTAAGCTGCTAGCCGTTTGATCGATTGGGTTGTCGTCTGATTGCGGTATGTTTGCATCTGATAGCTCGTCGGATATTTCTTCACGTTCCGATGGATTTTGCTCGGCATCAGCTTGCTGTGCGGTCTCTTGATTGAGGGCAACGGTAGGTTCTTCTCCCGTGGTGGCCAGGTTCGCTGGTTCCCAGGGCTTTATGGCGTAGACGGCAACGGCTGACAGGATGAGACCCATGATCAAGATGGCTGCCGCAGCTGGCCAACGTCGCTTCTTCTCGGGTTGTTCGGGGATCGCGCCTGTGCTCACCTTCAGGATTTTGTCGCTGCTGAGGGATGGCATTACGAGGGTGGTATTCGGCGCCGAGGCAATTTGCCGTGGAAGCACCTGGGTGCCTTCGGACTTAGGCTGCTCAACGGGAAGGGCGGCGGTCTGCTCGTCGGTTCCAGCACCCTGAGCGTCGCAGCCCGCTCCGCCGGCGGGGTTTTCGCTCAAAGGATCTTTCCCCTCAAGGGCCCTTCGCATCGCATCGGTCGACTGGAAGCGCTTGTCGGGATCCTTCGCCAGTGCCTTCATGATGATTGCCTCCAGGGCGGCATCGACGGAAGGGTTGAGCGATCGGAGAGGTACGGGATCCGCGCTGACATGCTGCAGGGCCACACTGATGGGGTCAGGCCCGATGAAGACGGGCTGGCCGACGGCAGCCTCGTAGAGTACAGCGCCAAGGGAGTACAGGTCGCTTGCGAACGTGAGCCTTTTCCCCTGCGCTTGCTCAGGCGATAGATAGTGGGCGGTACCCAGCACAGTAGAAGTTCGGGTCATGTCGGAGCCCGCCACCTTCGCAATGCCGAAGTCCATGACCTTCACGGTATCGTCGGGCAGGATCATGATGTTCTGAGGCGCGATGTCGCGATGCACAACCCCTTTGGCGTGCGCCGTCGAGAGGGCTCGGCAAACTTGCTCTCCGATACGACGAATGCGATTGGTGTCGAGGGGAGCCTCGTTCTTGATGAGCGTGCGCATATCATGGCCGGGCAAAAGCTCCATGACGATGTAGTAGTCCTCGCCATCGCGACCCCAGTCGTAGATGCTGACGATGTGCGCATTCTGGAGACTTGCCGCCGCTTTCGCCTCCTGGTGGAATCGCTCGGAGAAGTCGGGGCTTTCGGCATATTGGGGCAGCATCACCTTAACGGCTACGCTGCGGCTGAGGTTCATGTCCTCGGCAGCGTATACGGCTGCCATACCGCCAAGGCCGATGCGGCTTTCGAGGCGATAGCGATTGCCCAGCACTTTCCCTGTCATTGCTCACCCTGCCATTTGCGGTCTGTGGGCGTTCTGGCTGTTCCAGATGCCCACATTCTCTCATAAACGAAACCGTCTTTGCGATGAGGATAGCATGTCCTTGGGGGGGGGTGCAACCATTCGATGCCCGCATGGGGCAAAAGAAAATGGCTGGGGTACTAGGATTCGAACCTAGGTAGCTGGTACCAAAAACCAGAGTCCTGCCGTTGGACGATACCCCAGTGCCGTATCGAACGAGAAGTGGTGGGCCCTGCGGGGATCGAACCCGCGACCTTGGGATTAAAAGTCCCCTGCTCTACCGACTGAGCTAAAGGCCCACTTCTTTACGCAATCGCATAGTCTACCGCTCCGTGCGATTCCGGTCAATGAGCAATCGGCCCACGGGGCATCCCCGTTTTTGTGCAAAACACGGCAGATCTCGTAATTGGAGGTGTTGGATGAGGGGTTTGTGAAAAGTATGACCTGGGAAAACGTGTCTTCGTTCTTGAAGAACGTGCGTTCCGCACTACGAGAACTACTGTGTTTTGCACAATTGGAGGCATCGGAAGCCCAGAGCGTCGACGTGCCGGTGTGCCGGGGCGTCGACACGTCGGTGCGACGCAGTGCCGGGATGCAGGGTTGCAGAATAGTAGCGATGCCATGGTGTTTCGCGACGCGCAAGTCGCAACTGGTAAACTTAACCGCGAACATCAGGGAAAGCGGGACCGCATGGCCGCCGCTTCAGGGCGCCGCGCCGACGCCCGACGCATTTCGGGAGGCAACTATGCTGCACGCCCACGACGAATCAGTTCGCGCCCACCTGTTGGAGGGCGGCTTCGGGCTGGAAAAGGAATCCCTGCGCATCGACGGCGGCGGCTTTCTCGCCCATACGCCGGCCGACTTCGCCGACGACGTGCACATCGTGCGCGACTTTTCCGAGAACCAGGTGGAGGTGAACACGCCGGTGTGCGCCACGCCGGCCGAAGCCATCCAATCGCTGGAGCACTACAACGGTCTCGTGCAGCGGGCCATCGCGAATTTGCCGGAGCGCGAGCTTCTATGGCCCTTCTCGAACCCGCCCTACATCCTGAACGAGAAGGACATCCCCATCGCGCAGTACTTCGGCGACGACGCCAGCAAGACGGAATACCGCGAGTACCTCTCCGACCGCTACGGCCGATACAAGATGGCCTTTTCCGGCATTCATCTTAACTACTCTTTCGGCGAGGCGCTGCTGCGCGCCGACTATGAGCTCGCCCACGCGGAGAGCCCTGACGCTCCCGCCACCTTCGAGGCCTACCGCGATCAGTTCTACGTGCGCCTGGCCGAGAACTGCGTGGCCTACAGCTGGATCCTCACGGCGGTTATGGCCGCGAGCCCCGTCATGGACTCCTCCTTCGTGGAGAAGGGCAAGATCGGCGGCGATTTGTTTCAGGGGCTCGCTACGGTGCGCTGCTCGGAGCTCGGCTACTGGAACTTCTTCGCCCCCATCTTGGACTACACGAGCGCGAAGGCCTATGCGGATTCCATTCAGAGCTACATCGACAGCGGCATGATCCGCTATCCCTCCGAGCTGTACTATCCCATCCGCCTGAAGAACTTCGGCCCCTACAGCTTAGACGGCCTGCGTGAGGGAATCAGCCACATCGAGCTGCGCATGGTGGACTTGAACCCGCTCGTGCGTGCCGGCATCGACGAGCGCGACGTGCTGTTCAGCCAGCTGTTCCTGGTGTGGGCCGCCTCGCTTCCTCCGGCGGACCTCACGGTGAAGGACCAGGTGCAGGCCGTGCAGAACTTCAAGAACGCCGCCCACTACGACCTGAAGACCGTGAAGATCGTCATGCCCGACGGCTCCGCGCACTCCGTGGTGAAGGCGGCCAAGCGCATCATTGCCGCCATGGAGGAGTTCTACGCCGATTTCGGCGAGTCGGTGCACGACTGCCTCGCCTTCCAGCGCCGCAAGTTCGAGGAGCCCGAGTGCCGCTACGCGTGGAAGATCCGCGAGCAGTACGGCCAGGGCTTCGTAGCCCGCGGCCTGCAGCTCGCCCGCCAGCGCCAACGGGAGTACCTAGGGGAGTAGGAGGCCTTGCGCCCCCGCATTCCCTGTGCTATCATGCCCTCTTGCCGACAAGGCGGCAGCGCTTAGGCAGCGCAAATAATACCTGGCGGCTCCGGTTGATCACTGAGAGCTGCGCGGCTCGACCGCAGGCCTGACAAGCAGGTCATTTTCAAAGCCAAATCCGCTTTTTGGTTTTTTACACCCTTGTGCGATTTTTTCTTCAAATCCTCTTGCCTTTTTGGTACTATCTTGCGTTGCTGCTTTATCAGTCCGTTTTGGAGGAGCAACTTTTGGCTAAGGAAGATGTAATCGAACTCGAGGGCACGGTGCTCGAAGCCCTGCCCAACGCGATGTTCAAGGTGGAACTCGAGAATGGTCACACCATCCTCGCCCACATTTCCGGCAAGATGCGCATGCACTACATCAAGATCCTGCCCGGCGACCGCGTGACCGTGGAGCTGTCGGTGTACGACTTGAACCGCGGCCGCATCACCTACCGCTTCAAGTAATCCCCCTCCGGCCCGGTAGGGCGCCCCCGCGCGAAGACCCGGATCCTTCGCGCGCGGTCACAGCTGAGAAAACACTCGCCAGCGGCTGGGCGTGCACGTATAGAACGATCCGCATACCGAAAGGAAACGACATGAAGGTACGTCCCTCGGTCAAGAAGATGTGCGACAAGTGCAAGATCATCCGACGCCATGGCAAGATCCTCGTCATTTGCGAGAATCCGCGCCATAAGCAGCGTCAGGGCTAGGAAGAAAGGACTCTGAACAAACATGGCACGTCTCGTTGGTGTCGATCTTCCCCGCAATAAGCGCATTGAGATCGCCTTGACCTACATTTACGGCATTGGCCTCACTACGGCCAAAGAGATCATCGCCGCTACCGGCGTCGATCCCGACATTCGCGTGAAGGACCTTTCCGAGGAAGACCTCGCGAAGCTGCGCGACTACATCCAGCAGAACCTCAAGGTCGAAGGCGACCTGCATCGCGAGGTTTCTCAGAACGTGAAGCGCCTGATGGAGATCGGCTGCTATCGCGGTCTGCGTCATCGTCGCGGCCTGCCCGTTCGCGGCCAGCGCACGCACACGAATGCCCGTACCCGCAAGGGTCCGCGCAAGCAAATCGGCGGCAAGAAGAAGTAGTGAGGTAAGCAAACCGTGGCTAAGAAGCAAGTACGTACTACGCGCATCAAGCGCTCTGAGCGTAAGAACATTGCCGTGGGCGCCGCTCACATCAAGTCTACGTTCAACAACACCATTGTCTCCATCACCGATCCCCAGGGCAACGTGATCTCCTGGCAGTCCGCGGGCACCGTGGGCTTCAAGGGCTCCCGCAAGTCCACGCCGTTCGCCGCGCAGATGGCCGCCGAGGCCGCCGCGAAGACGGCCATGGAGCACGGGCTGAAGAAGGTTGCCGTCTACGTGAAGGGCCCGGGTTCCTGTCTCTTATACACATCTCCGAGCCCACGAGACTAAGGCGAATATCGTATG
>CABSMC010000052.1 GCA_902478715.1 uncultured Adlercreutzia sp. | reverse complement strand
GAGAAGGCCCGCGAGGTGGGCGATACGTCGCTGAAGGTGCCCCACGGCTCCGGCGGCCGCGTCATCGGCATCTACCGCTCCTCCCGCGAGGCCGGCGATGATCTGGCCCCCGGCGTGAACGAGCTCGTGCGCATCTACGTCGCTCAGAAGCGCAAGGTGCAGCAGGGCGACAAGCTGTCCGGCCGTCACGGCAACAAGGGCGTTATCTCCCGCGTGCTGCCGGTGGAGGACATGCCCTACCTCGCCGACGGCACCCCGATCGACGTCATCCTGAACCCCCTGGGCGTTCCGTCCCGTATGAACGTCGGCCAGCTGCTCGAGAACCACCTCGGCTGGGCCGCCAAGTGGGGCTGGTCGGACGCTGAGGAAACCGACGAGGTCGTGGAGGGCCCGATGTACGTGGCCACGCCCGTGTTCGACGGCGCCACCGAGGAAGAGATCTCGGATGCCATCGAGAAGGCGAACCGCAACCTCATCAACATGAACCATGCGAAGTACGGCGACATGGCCCGCGACGAGCTGGTGCCCCAGCTGACGCGCACCGGCAAGACGTGGCTGTACGACGGCCGCACCGGCGAGAAGTTCCGCGAGCCCATCACCGTCGGCCAGACCTACATCCTGAAGCTCGGTCACATGGTGGACGACAAGATTCACGCCCGCTCGACCGGCCCCTACAGCCTCATCACCCAGCAGCCCCTCGGCGGCAAGGCCCAGTTCGGCGGCCAGCGCTTCGGCGAGATGGAGGTGTGGGCGCTGTACGCCTACGGCGCCTCCAACGTGCTGCAGGAGATCCTCACGGTGAAGTCCGACGACACGTCGGGCCGCGTGAAGAGTTACGAGGCCATCGTGAAGGGCGAGAACATCCCGGCGCCGGAGGTGCCCGAGTCCTTCAAGGTGCTCGTGAAGGAAATGAAGTCCCTGTGCTTGAACGTCGAGCTCGAGGGCCACGATATGCAACCCATCAGCGAGGACGAGATCGAGGACTACAGTGCCGACCAGGCGCTTTACGCCGCACTTGCCGCTGATGCCAAGAAGACCGAAGACGAAGAGGCCAACGCCATCGATGCCCTGGCTGCCGAGCTGGGCGACCTGATGAGCGGTCTTGAGTCCGACCTGAACACCGACCTCATCGGTGGCGGAGAGGAGGCCTAACCCCATGACGGAATTCGACGTCAACAACTTCGACGCCCTGCGCATTTCGCTCGCTTCCGCCGAGGACGTGCGCAGCTGGTCCCGCGGCGAGGTGAAGAAGCCCGAGACCATCAACTACCGTACCTTGAAGCCTGAGAAGGACGGCCTGTACTGCGAGAAGATCTTCGGTCCCACCAAGGACTGGGAGTGCGCCTGCGGCAAGTACAAGCGCGTTCGCTTCAAGGGCATCGTCTGCGAGCGCTGCGGCGTGGAGGTCACCCGCTCCAAGGTGCGCCGCGAGCGCATGGGCCACATCGAGCTGGCCGCGCCCGTGAGCCACATCTGGTACTTCAAGGGCTCCCCGTCGCGTCTGGGCTACCTTCTGGACATTCCGCCGAAGGAGCTTGAGAAGGTTCTGTACTTCGCCAGCTCCATCATCACCTCGGTGGACAAGGAGGCCCGCGAGGAGGACATCGACGACTTGCGCGACGAGCTTGCCGCCGATATGGAAGAGCTGGACGCCGAGCGCGACCGCCTTATCGAGGCCACCCGCAAGCTGTCCACCGACTACGTGCCCGAGGAGGACGATTTCGTCGACGACCTCGATGACGACGAGCGCCTCACCCCCGAAGAGGTGGAAGAGGAGATCGCCGACATCTACGAGGAGTTCAACGAGCGCAAGGCCCTGCGCCAGGACGCGTTCGACGCCTTCCTGAAGATCGAGCCGAAGCAGCTCATCGGCGACGAGGCCCTCTACCGCGAGATGCGCGCGAACTACCGCGACTACTTCACCGGCGGCATGGGCGCCGAGTCGGTGCGCGACCTTCTGGACGCCATGGATCTGGAGGCGACCTCTGAAGAGCTGCGCGAGGTCATCGCCACGGGCAAGGGCCAGAAGCGCGCCAAGGCCGTGAAGCGCCTGAAGGTGGTGGATGCGTTCCTCAAGTCGGACAACAAGCCTTCCGACATGATCCTGGACGTCATCCCGGTCATTCCGCCCGATCTGCGCCCCATGGTGCAGCTCGACGGCGGCCGCTTCGCCACGTCGGATCTGAACGATCTGTACCGCCGCGTCATCAACCGCAACAACCGCCTGAAGCGCCTGCTCGACCTCGGTGCTCCCGAGATCATCATCAACAACGAGAAGCGCATGCTGCAGGAGGCCGTGGACTCGCTGTTCGACAACGGCCGTCGCGGTCGCCCCGTGACCGGTCCCGGCAACCGTCCGCTGAAGTCCATCTCCGATATGCTGAAGGGCAAGCAGGGCCGTTTCCGCCAGAACCTGCTCGGCAAGCGCGTCGACTACTCCGGCCGTTCCGTTATCGTCGTCGGCCCGTCGCTGAAGCTGCACCAGTGCGGCCTGCCTCAGCAGATGGCGCTGGAGCTGTTCAAGCCCTTCGTCATGAAGCGCCTGGTCGAGCTTGAGTACGCCGCCAACATCAAGGCCGCCAAGCGTGCCGTCGATCGCGGTGCCAGCTACGTGTGGGACGTGCTGGAAGAGGTCATCGTCGACCATCCGGTGCTGCTGAACCGCGCACCAACCCTGCACCGTCTGGGCATCCAGGCCTTCGAGCCGGTGCTCGTCGAGGGCAAGGCCATCAAGCTGCATCCGCTCGTCTGCACCGCCTTCAACGCCGACTTCGACGGCGACCAGATGGCTGTGCACGTGCCGCTGGGCGCCGAGGCTCAGGCCGAGGCCCGCGTGCTGATGCTGTCCTCCAACAACATCAAGTCCCCGGCCCACGGCCATCCGCTGACCGTGCCGACCCAGGACATGATCATCGGCCTGTACTACCTGACGGCCATGCGCGACGGCTTCCCCGGCGAGGGTCGCATGTTCATCGATTTCGATGACGCCCTGAACGCCTACGACGCCCGCGCCGATCTGGACCTGCAGGCCAAGATCCAGGTGCGTCTGCCCTACAACACGAAGGTGGCCACCGCCTTCGGCGTGTTCGAGGATCACAAGGAGGGCGAGCGCATCGAGACCTCGGTCGGCCGCATCATCTTCAACGATGTGCTGCCGCCGGACTATCCCTTCCTGAACTATGAGATGAACAAGAAGGAGATCAGCCGCCTGGTCGAGGACGTCACCAACACCTACGATCTGTCCGAGGTGCCGCCGATTCTCGACGGTCTGAAGGACGCCGGTTTCCACTACGCCACCCGCGCCGGTGTTACCGTGTCGGTGTACGACGCCACCATCCCGCCGTCCAAGCCGGCGATTCTCGCCCAGGCCGATGAGCGCGTCGCCGCCATCGACGAGGACTACGAGATGGGCCTCATGTCCAACGAGGAGCGCCACAAGCAGGTCGTCGACATCTGGAACGATGCCAACGAGGAAGTCGGCGAGGCCATGGCGGAGAACTTCGACAAGTTCAACCCCATCTACATGATGGCCTTCTCCGGCGCCCGAGGCAACATCAAGCAGATTCGCCAGCTCGCCGGTATGCGCGGCCTGATGTCCGACCCGAAGGGTGAGATCATCGACCGTCCGATTAAGGCGAACTTCCGCGAGGGCCTGTCCGTTCTGGAATACTTCATTTCCACCCACGGCGCCCGCAAGGGTCTGGCCGACACGGCGCTGCGTACCGCTGACTCGGGTTATCTGACCCGCCGTCTGGTGGACGTGGCCCAGGACGTCATCATCCGCGAGATCGACTGCGGTACCACCGAGGGCGTGCCCTACCGCGTGCGCAACGAGAAGAACGAGGTGGACGAGAACCTCATCGGTCGCTGCCTTCTGGAGGACGCCGTCTCTCCCGAGACCGGCGAGATCCTCGCCGAGGCCGGCACCTACCTGCACTCCATGGCCCAGCTGCGCGAGCTTGATGCGGCCGGCATCGAGGAGGTCACGATCCGCACGATCATGACCTGCCATGCCGAGCACGGCGTCTGCCAGAAGTGCTACGGGTGGGATCTGGCCACGGCCCGTCCGGTGAACATCGGCACGGCGGTGGGCATCATCGCCGCCCAGTCCATCGGCGAGCCCGGCACCCAGCTGACGATGCGTACGTTCCACACCGGCGGCGTTGCCGGCGAGGACATCACCCATGGTCTGCCTCGTGTTCAGGAGCTGTTCGAGGCCCGCAAGCCCAAGGGCCAGGCGGTGCTCGCGGAAATCTCCGGCACCATGCAGGTCACCGGCGACAAGATGTCGAAGACCATCACCATCCACGACCAGGAGGGCAACTACCGCGAGTACGTGGTGAGCGCCCGCGCCCAGCTTCTGCCGGGCGTGTTCGACGGGTGCGAGGTGCGCGTGGGCCAGCAGCTGACCAAGGGCTCCGTGAACCCCCACGACCTGTTGCGCCTCACCGATCCGAACACGACGCTGCGCTACATCGTGGGCCAGGTCCAGGACGTGTACGTGTCCCAGGGCGTGGATATCAACGACAAGCACATCGAGGTCATCGCGCGCCAGATGCTGCGCAAGGTGGCCGTGCTCGATGCCGGCGACTCCGACTTCCTGCCGGGCCGTCAGGTGAACCGCTTCGAGTTCGAGAAGGTGGCCAACGAGCTGATCGCCGAGGGCAAGGAGCCGCCGGTGGGCCAGCCGCTGCTGCTCGGCATCACCAAGGCGTCGCTGGCAACGGATTCGTGGCTGTCCGCCGCGTCGTTCCAGGAGACCACCAAGGTGCTCACCGACGCCGCCATCGAGGGCAAGACCGATCACTTGGCCAGCCTGAAGGAGAACGTCATCATCGGCAAGCCCATTCCCGCCGGCACGGGTCTGCGTCGCTACCGCGATGTGGGTCTCACCTACAAGGGCCGTCCGGTGGAGAAGGTCACCGGGGACGCGCTGCCCGACTTCGCGCCGGATGCGCTGCGCGAGATCGAGGATCTGCTGCCCCAGCCTCAGGATTGGTCGCTCGACAGCGACGGCTACTTCAACTCCTCGGGCTCGTTCGGTGGCTACTACAGCGCTCTTTCGGGGCACCGCGGCCACAATCTGTCCGACGAGGACGCGCGCCTGTACATCTACGACGATCTGGGCGTGTCCCAGCGCTGGGCGAACAAGTTCTCCGAGGCGGGCATCGAGACCGTGGCCGACCTGCTGGGTCATACCGAGGAGGATCTGCTGCGCATCGAGGGCATCGGCGTGAAGGCCATCGAGGAGCTGAAGGAGGGCTTGGCGGCCCGCGACCTCATGCACGTCATCGAGGACGACCTGGCGGCTTCCTCCGACGACATGAGCCAGCTCTTGGACATGGTGTTCTCGCCCGATGACACCATCCTCATCGGCGGCGACGAGCCCCCGACGTTCAACACCGACGGCGAGGAGATGCTCGGCGAGGCCCTGCCTCCGCGCTCCTACCAGCGCAACCTTGAGGAGCTGGACGCGCTACTCGGTAACATGGGCGGCTTGAGCTCCCTCGGCTTCGGCTTCACCAGCGCCGAGGACGAAGCGGCTTCCAACCAGGCCATGGAAGACGGCGAGGAGTAAATTGGTTTCGCCTGTCCTTGCGAAGCATCACTGACTTCCTTGGACGAACTCGGGAGTTTTCTATTGGGGCGACCTTCGGGCCGCCCCTTTTTTGTGTTTGCTGTTCCCGCGGGGCGCCAAATGGCCAAAAAGTAGCTGCCAGCTGGCAGCTAGGTACCTGTTTTTGACCATGGAGGCTATAGCGACGAAATCAGGCTGGCTGCTCGGAAAGTATTCCCAGGTCAGTGCGTCGACGAATATTGGTACAAAGCAAGCCGCCTTTTCGGTTTGCAGCTAACGACCGATAATTGACCAAAACGTCGCTTCAAGCTCTTCGAACTTGCAGCTGGCATTCGGAATGTGGCCACTGAGCGCAGCTTTCCTTTGTGCGCGGCTACTCGCTGTCGACCAGGGTGCCGGATTTGCCGTGGTTGAGGATGATCTTGCGGGCGCGGGTGTAGGCGTCCAGGGCCGGCCGCACGCGTTCGTAGTTGTCCTTCTTGTAGATGGCGTACAGTCGGAAGGCCGCATCGTCGTCGGTTACGGGAAGCACCGTCACGCGGGAAAAGTCCGACAGGTAGCGCAGCTGGGGCATGGATGCCTGCAGGATCATGACGTCTTCCACACCCAGCGGAATAGCGCAGTAGTTCATGTAGGTGCGCCCGAGTACCGCCCGGGTGCGGGGCGTGTAGCCGTGCTCTTGGCAGACGCGTTCGATGTTGGTCCAGCCCGACAGGGAATAGCCGTCGGCGAATTTCACGAAGCGGTAGCTGCGCAGATCGTCCATGGTCACCGACTTCATAGAGGCCAGGGGGCTGTCCATAGAGACCATGGCAACGAAGGGCGAACGAATGAGCGGAATGTAGGCAAGTCCCAAATTATCGAGCTTGTCCAGTTCGGCATAGGCCAGCAAGATGTCGGCATCGCCTTCCACCAATTGCTCCAGGTAGTTCGTATCGTTCAGGCTGTTGTAGCTGGCAGGAGCCTCGCCCTCGGCGTCGAGAAACGTTGCGGCAATGGAGGTGATGGAGGCGATGGCGCTATCGGACATGATGCCGTTCACCTTGAGCGGCGTGAGGGTCTGTATATCGTGGATGCGCTGCTTGGCGTCATCATAGGTATCCACCATCTGAAGGGCGGCAGCGGCGAACACGTTGCCTGATTCGGTGAGCTCGACTCGGCGTCGGTCGCGCTCTAAAAGCGAGCAGCCGAGCTCCTTTTCCATGGCGACGATATGCTTGGAAAGCGTCGGCTGTGTGAGGTGCAAGATCTCTGCCGCCTTGGTGTAGTTCAGCGTCTGAGACAGCACGATGAATTCGCGCAACAAGCTCAGCTCCATGGAAAGCCCCCTTCAAACCCCTTCTGCTTTTCGCGTTATTGACACCATACACCCTAATGGGCCGAAAGGGCACGGCATCTCCTGCCCAATTCCAAATGGAATAAGCATATTCGCAGCAGCTGATCAGCAAAGAAATGCCCTTCTGAGTATTGAGTAGCCCCAAATTGACGGTTCTTACGGAAAGAACCTCAATTTGGGGCTAGATATATCTCGAATAATCGAAATTCGTTAACAAAATAGTCACGAATTGACGGTTGTTACGTAAGAAGGGTCATTTTGTGGCTAGAAAAAATTCGGGGAAGTAGAGTGACATTCCTCACGAGCTGTGTTGCTCGCGGATTTCGCGGCGGCGGGCCTCGCGGGCTTGGGCGTATTCGCGGCGGGCGGCGGTGTCGAAGGACTTCACCTTGGCCTGGGGTTCCTGCAGGTTGTCCACCTTGATGAAGCGGGCCATGCGGCTGGCGATGGAGTCCTCGGCGCCGGGATTCCAGCCGATGGGCTGCATGGTGAAGCGGAACTTCTTGCCGCTCAGGAACTCGTCGGTGGAAACCTCCTCGGCCACAGTGATGGCCTGCTCCGGGCAGATGGTCTCGCAGAGGCGGCACTGCATGCACAAAGCGCTGCGATGCTCCACGCCGAAGGCGTCGTTGGCGGCGTCGAATCGGGTCAGGGCGCCGGTAGGGCAGAACACGGTGCACATGCGGCAGGAGCGGCAGAGTTCCGTGTCGATGGTGACCTGGCCCCAGAGGCGCGTGGTCACGGTGGGGGCCGCGGGGATGCCGAGGGCTTTCAGACTGTTGAAGAGGCGCAGGCGACGCTCGGGCACGAAGTGGGGGAGGGTGCCGTCGGGCTGCACATGAGCGAAATGCGGCTCGCGACTGTCTTGTTGCGACTCTCCCGCGGGCGGGGCCACGGGGTACCCTGATTCGCTCAAACAGTCCTCGCTGGCATCGAAGGCGTTAAGGTCAACCATCCCCTTTCGTAGACCGCCTTCGATACCATCTGCGGAACTCGCTCGGTCAGGGCACCCCGTGTCCCCGCTAGCGTCTGCCGTGGTCGTGGTGAGGCGAGTCGCTTTTTCGGCTTTCGAAAGGCGGATGCGGTCGATGGGGGAGGGGGTTCCCAGGGCGGCGAGGAGGGTTTCGGCGGAGACGATGATCTCATCGCTGAGGGCGCCGCCGCAGCGATGAGGGCAACTCTCACAGGGGCCGCTGATGAGCTGGATGGAACGGGCGCCGCGGGCGGTGGCTTCCACGAGCAGCGACTCGTCCACGCGACCCAGACAGACGACGCCGACAAGGGGCCGGCCGTCGGAGGTGGCACCTGCAATCTTCCCAGGGACGAAGGAGGGCGCGGTGGCATCGCAGGAGTCTCGCTTCATGCGATTGCCGCTGGCCATTGCAAAGGCGCGCTCGCAGGCGATGGCCACTCGGCCCTCATTCTCGGCAAGAGCGGCTTCTACGGCGCCGAACAGTTCCTCGTCGGTGGGGTTGGCGGCGGTAAGGCAGCCGGTGGGGCAGGCCGAGGCGCAGGTTCCGCAACCAATGCACTTCTCAGGGGAGATGACAATGCCCTCTTCGCCCAAGGAGATGGCGCCCGTGGTGCACACGGCGGCGCAGCGCAGGCATTCCCCGTTGCGGTGGCGCACGAGTACGCAGCGCTGGGGTTCGACCGCAAGCAGCGGTGAATTCATCTCATCGATGAGGTTGATCATCTGTCCGTGGCGATAGTTAGTCATGATAGGACACCCCCGTAATGGCGCGGATGGTTTCGCTGGGGTGTACCTCGCACACGCGCTCGCCTTCCCGCAGCCGTACCCGATGGATTTTCAGTTGCAACGATTCGGCCTCCGCTAACGGGGCCTCGGTAAAGTACGTGAATAGGAGCGTTGATGCGGCCTTGCCGGCGCAAGCATAGGTCTTGGCCATTTCGGCAGCCAGCATGGCCGGGCGCTTGTCGCGCTCCATCTGGGCGGGATCGAAATAGCGGCGCGGAAGAACGAGGCCGTTCACGAGCCCCGCCATGATCACGACACGGGCAGTCTGTCCCGCAAAATCCTCCGGCAGCCCCACGCGCACGCCGTCGCCGACGAAGCCGGGAGAGAGCACTCGGTCTTGAACGGCGTCGCACAGGGCTGACGCGGTGGCCTGCTCGCCCGCATCTTTCGCGACGGCGCGGAGCAGCGCTGCTCCCTGATCGTCATCCGCGCTGACGGCAACGATAGCCGCATCGATCAGCGCACTTCCCCTGAGGTCCGAAAGGCGGTCGACGATTTCGGCCGCCTCGGCCAAGGCGGTGGTGGCGCTTGCAGCCTGCTGGCGCAGCAGGGCGCTTTCAGGAGCATCGGCGAAGGCGACGCCTGCGCGGAGGCTTAAGGCGGCATCGCCCGAAGCGACGGCGTTCGCCAGGGCGCTTTGGGCCAAATAGTCGCCAAAGCCGCACCAGCTGCGCAGGGCGAGCGGGTCTTCTGGATCGGCGGCAAGGCGCAAAAGCGTGAAAGCGCGAGCGGCCCGGCAGGTATCGGCATGGCGCATATCGTCGCCGAGCGAGGGGCGGGACAGCGGGCTTGCGGCGATGCCCTCCGCCTGAAGCGCTTGGGCGATGCGCGCGGCCCATTGCCTGGTGGCGGCCGCCACGGCAATGTCTTGGGGTCGCGCCCCGCAAGAGAGGTGGTGGCTCACCAGCGAAACGACGCCTGTCAGTTCGCTCTTGGGGCGCTCGAAAGCCACCGCCTCGCAGCTTCCCTGGTCGGTGCAGGCGCAGGGCACCGGTCGCGCATCGAGGGCCTCGTCGGCAGCCAGGAGGTTGACCGCGTCGGTTACCACGCGGCTGAGATGGCTGTAGGCAAGGGTTTCGCGAACGGCGTTGGGGTTGGCGGCAACGAGCTCTTCGATGCCCGAGAAATGCGGGTAATCTTCCGAGCCGTGCGTGCGGGCGCACGGCTCGCTTGCGACAAGGAGCGCCGTGCGCGCAAGAAGACCCGCGAGGCATTGGGACGCGCGGCTGGCCATTTGGTAGTCGTCGACGAAAACGTAATCGCGGCGGAAGGCCTCCAGGTCATGGGCGAAGCGCTGGCCGTAATCGAAGGCCGCGCGGGGAAGCTCGCAGGCGAGGTAAGACTCTCGATGGCGCAAGGAGCCGACGAGCAGGCGAAAGACGCGCTCTTCCTGCTCGTCGTAGAACCAATCGCCGCTCATGGGCTCCAGATCGGCCCAGCTGCGGTAGAAGAACTTCAGCATTTCGCTGAGGCGCCGCGGTGCAACCCCGGAGGTTTTCACATCTTCCAGAAGAAGGCGCTCCTCGAAGCCCATGAGGATGCGGCCCCGCCGACCCGTGCGGGCTTCGGCTTGCGGAGAGGACAGCACGTCGAGCGCGTACAGCGGCAGTGTCGTCATCAAGGGTAAGTCCTCAAGGGGCACGACCGCCTTAAGGCGCCGCTCGAGGGCGCAGGCCGCAGCGGGGGTGGCGGCGAACAGGATGATTTCTCGCGGCGGCACGCCTTGGGCCAAAAGATCCAGGACGGCCTCCACAAGCCGTTGGGTCTTGCCGCATCCGACGCGCCCCTCGACGGAGTGCACTTCGGCTGCAGTGGCGTAGGGCGACAGGTCCATGGTCGCGTCCTCCCTTCAGGCTTAGGCCGCTACCAGATCGGCGAGCAGGGCGGCGTCCTCTTCCAAAAAGCCCTCGGTCACATTGGCAACGCCCTGGTAAAAGGTCGTGTCGGCGAACCGACGGGTATCGCTAAGGAACGCCGGCACCCAGCTGGCGAGGTGGTCGTCCATGAAATTGCGCTGGGTGTTGATGAGCGAGAAGGCGCGCTCTTCGTCGCCGGCGCGCAGGGCCTTCGCCGCCCGGTGAGCCAGAACGCCCATGAACTCCAGCTCCACGGCCACGTGATCCTCGCCGACGGTCCAGGACTCGGACTTTTCCAGGCCGCAGGAGCGGTAAATGGCGAGCACCTCGTCGCGGGCATCGCTCATGAGCAGGCGCTTTTCCGAAGTGTAGACGGATTCGAAGGGATAGGCCGCCGAATAGGTGTCGATGCCCGAGCCCAGAAACGCGCGGGTGTAGTCCACCGACAGCTTCATGAGGGGGTCGACCCAGGCGTTGGAGAGGTACTTGGCGATTTGGTAATAGCCCTCGTCCATGAGTCCGTTGCCCGAAGAGACGGGGTAATCGGTGTCGTTCAGCTGGGCGAGCAGCGCCTCGTCAACCTCTTCGCGGAACAGGCGGGCGAGAAAGCTGTAGGTCTCGCTGCGGCTTTCGCAGAGCGCGGCCAGATCTTCGGCGGTCATGACGCCCTCGTCGTTGGTATCGGTGCCGAGGGCAGCGTTCTCGGTGGTCTCGGCAGCCTCGACGATGGTCTCGGCAGCGTCATCTTTGCGGGTCGCGATAGTCATGGTTGCCTCCCTAGTTCTCGTTGTCGGCGTGCAGATACGCGCGGCCGTGCTCGGTGGCGGACCACTGGCCCGTCCATTCCACGGCGCCCGCATGCTCGAGTTTGTCGATGAAGTACATGGCGTAGCGCTTGGGGTTCTGCAGCACCGGTTCGTCGTCCACCACGTCCCCGATCTCGCGTAGGCTGGCGCCTCCGTCGCGAGCGCACAGCTCAAGGCAGGTGGTGAAGATGGCGCCGTACTGCGGCTCTGCCTCGTACAGGGCGGCGATCATCTCCATCGGGCGATAGCTGTCCAGCTTGGCGGCCCCTGCCTCGGTCAGGCTCCAGAACACCTCCGGCGCCGGGGCGACGCGCCAGTACTCGACGCCTTCCACTTCCACGCGCAAGGGTTCCTGCTCCACCTCGGCCAGGGAGGTGCCGTTCTCGTCGGTCTGAGCGATGGCCCCGGCGCGTTCGAGCAAGTTGCACAAGGTCAGCGGCTCGTAGACCGAGTGGTGGTGGCGCTTCATCTCGGCGATGACCTCCTCAAGGTCGGCCGTGGGGAGGGGGGATGCGCACGTGCCCATGATGGTGAAGAGCATTTTGTGGAAGGTGGGCATCTGGGCGAACAGTGCGTCGATGCGCTCCTCGGCGGTCTCGCCGTTGTCGAAGGCGACCAGGTCGCGCTGGAACTGAGGGGCGGCTTCGGGGTTCGGCATATTGAAGGGGCCCTCGGCGAGAACCGAGGGGGCCTCATCGTCGGCGTCGGTGTCGTCGTCGAAGGCGAAGGCCTGCAAGGGGTCGAAGTCGGCGGTCAGGTAGCCGTCGAGTATCTCATCGGTTTCGGTGCGGTCAGTCATGGGGCCTCCTCGGTGCGAGTTGTGCGGTGCCACGATCTTAACGAGGCATAAATTTATGCGTCAAGCCTGTTCAGGGGCATGCTCTCATGACGATTTGGCTTGGATGATGCTTGCGCTCCATGAGCTTATTCCGATTCGACATGCTGTCAGATTTCCCGTTGACGGCGCCGCAGCGCGCCCCGATACTGGGCCTCGAAACGCTCCGTCTCGGGCTGGCCTTCGCGGTTGCGCTCGGGACGCATTTGCAGGATGAAGGAGGATGCCATGCTGCCCAAACCGTCGCTCGTGCTTCAGGTGAGGCTTCGGCCCGAGGAGTACTCGGATACCGCTGCTGCCGAGATCAAGCGCAGCTACATGTACCTGGCCCAGTCCGTCGTGTCCGAGCTGGACGAAGGCGAACGTGCCGAGGGCAACCTCATGCGTCTGAACGTCCGCCTCATGAAGCCCTTTTGGGATGCGTCTGACCCTGCTGCTGAACAGCTGTGGCGCGCTTCGTTCATGCCCTGGCTTGTCAACGCCACGCGCAATATGTCCACAGCCATGCACAACTACAACACGGTGCTGCATCCCCTGGGCGCCGGCAACGTGACCTACCAGTGGGCCGACTTCGACTTCGCCCCCCATGCCGTGCTGCGCCTGAAGGTGGACGACGAAAACCGCATTCCGTCTGAAGCGCCGGCTCTCTGCGACAAGGTGCGCACGCTTGCCGCCGAGGGCGCCTTCGGCGAGAACGTGGCTCGTGTTCGCATCCCCTCCCGGGCGAGCATTGCCGCTCAAGAGGCCGCCTTCGAAGAGGAACAGGCTCGCTACCGCGCCGCCCTGGCCGCCCAGGATGAAGATGCCGAAGATGAAGCGGCCGTTCCCGCTGAAACGGCGGCCGAAGGCGAAGGTTCGTTTGAGGCCGACGAGGCGGCTGTTGTTACTGAAGACATCGAAGAGCTTGGTATCGCTCAGCCCTCCGACTTGGCGGACGACGCCGCAGCTGACGCGACCACCGAGGCTCCCGAGGGTGCCAGCGAAGTTCTCGCCGAGCCGGTGTTCAGCCTCGATTATTCCATCTGGGGCATCGAATACACCGACGGCACCGTCGTTGAGCTCGATTCTCGCATTCACTAAGCTTACCCCGGCCCGGATCGCGCTTCCCCTCTTCCCCAACCTCACGATCCGGGCGTCTTTCCCCTCCCTTGAACGGGCAGGACGCCATCCCTCCGGCGCCCTGCCCGTTCGCATCTCCGACTTTTCCCAGAAGGCGGTACTTGTTCGTCGCTTATGCCGCTGCCGCATAAGCAATGCCGAATGGGCATTGCCAGCCCGTCAACCCGGCATCTTCGGAAATTCCTTATGCCACCCCAAGCGCGTAACGTGTACGTCAGAAAAGCTTGTGAGATGTCTCCGCCCCAGGGGGACTTCCAAGCTTTCTAAAGAGAGAACCCGAAAGAAGAGAAGGAGGATGAAATGGGCAAGCTGAACATGACGCGCCGGTCTTTCGTCAAGACCGCCGCCGTGTCTGCCGCCGTGGCTGCCGTTGCCGGCGCCGCCAGCCCCACCGCTGCTCTCGCCGAGAACGAGAACGCCGCCGCCACCGAATCGGCGGTCACGCGCATCCGCTCCTGCTGCCGCGGCTGCGGCAAGGTGGAGTGCGGCGTGTGGGTGTACGTGCAGGACGGCAAGGTCATTCGCACCGAGGGCGACGAGGACTGCTTCCTCACCATGGGCAACCACTGCTCCAAGGGCCAGGCGTCCATTCAGGCGGCCTACCACCCCGACCGCATCAAGTACCCCATGAGGCGCACGAACCCCAAGGGCGACGACGATCCCGGCTGGGTGCGCATTTCCTGGGACGAGGCCTACCAGACCATCGCCGACAACATCCTGGAGATCACCGCGAAGTACGGCAACGAGTCCACCTTCACCTGGTGCGGCACCGGCCGTCAGTGGTGCATGCAGTCCGATGCCGGCATGGCGCTTCTGCTGTTCGGCACCCCGAACATCGTGGCCGCCTACCAGGTGTGCAAGGGCCCGCGCCACTTCGCCAGTCGCATTGACAACGTGCAGGCCTGGTCCTGGTCGGAGCTGATCAACCACTCCACGAAGTTCGTCCAGTGGGCCACCGAGCAGTCGCAGTCGAACTACGACGACGCGGCCCGTACCGTGGTGGACGTCGCCCGCTGCGCCGACGCCTTCATCTCGGTGGACCCGCGCCAGACGAACCTGGGACGTACCGCCAAGTACTGGCTGCCGCTGCGCCCCGGCACCGACAACGCGCTGGCGCTCGGCTGGTGCCACCTCATCCTGAAGAACGACTTGTGCGACTGGCAGTTCCTGAAGCGTTGGTCGAACTCGCCGTTCATCGTGGTGCCGGACATGGACCCGACCGGCTACGAGGAGCATGTGCAGAACGGCGGCTACCCCTACGCCTACCAGACCCGCCTGCTCACCGAGGCCGACATCGACCCGACCATGGTGGACTGGGAGATCGAAGGCGACGGCGACCCGCAGCGCTATCTCGTGTTCGACCAGCTGAACAACCGCTGGACCTACTGGCAGGCGCACCCGGAGGTGGGCGAGGCCCACTGGGAGGGCGAGAATTGGCAGAAGTCCACGAGCTACTTCGACCAGGATCTCTCCCGTCTGCGCGACGACGAGTCGAAGAAGCCCGGCAAGGTGTACGACCTCTCCGAGTTCAACCCGCTCATCGACCCGGCCATGTACGGCGAATTCGATGTGAAGCTGAAGGACGGCACCACCCATAAGGGACGCCCTGTGTGGGATATTTGGGCCGAGTACCTGGAGGGCTTCACCCCCGAGAAGGTGAGCGAGATCACCGAGGTGGACGCGCAGCTGCTGACCGACGCCTGCCTGGAGTGGGCCACCCGCGACGATCCGCGCATCCCCAACGGCGGCATCAACTACGGCCTGGCCATCGAGCATCACGGCATGTCCACGCAGAACTGTCGCGCCATCATGGCCGCCTGCGCCATGGTGGGCGCCATCGACACCCCCGGCGGCCAGCGCGGCGCCACCAACGGCTGGACCACCCAGTCGGGCCCCACGTCCATGTACCCTGGCGCCGACGGCGGCTCGAACCCCGCCTCCTTCGTGCGCGCGCCGTTCTTCGGGCTGTACAACCGCATCGCCGGCTACGAGAAGTTCCCCATGCTGTACTGGTACGCCGTGTGGGCCGACTGCAACTCGGTCATGGAGTACATGCACCGCGACGCGAATGCCCCCTACGAGATTCACGCGGGCATGATCGGTTCCGGCGACCACATGAACATGGCCAACGCCAGCTACAACTGGGAGGCCCTACTCATGCTGGACTTCCTCTTCGAGGCGAACCTGTGGCACTCGCCGACCTCGGGTGCGGCGGACATCCTTCTGCCGGTGTGCCACTGGACCGAGATGAACGCCCAGCGCATCGCCCAGGGCTCCGGCGGCTCCTTCAGCCTGTGCGTGCGCGCCGTCGACCCTCCGGGAGAGTGCAAGAGCGATCCGCTCTACTTCCTGGAGCTCGGCCCCTACTTCGGCGTGCCCTTCTCCACCGACCCGGACGATCCCTATTGGGAGAAGAAGTCGGCCGAGACCGGCAAGTCTGTGGACCTGCTCGCCCTGGAGTACGAGTGCCTCGACGCCGAGCACGGCGGCGGCTGCGCTCCCTATGACTCCTGGGACGACTTCGTGGCCGCCTACCAGGAGCACGGCACCTGGAACATGAAGGAAGTGTTCCCGGACGACTGGGGCTCCTACCGCCGCTACGAGATCGGCCAGGCCTACCGCAAGGCGCCGCATCAGCAGCCGACGAAGCTGGACATCAACATTCCCGGCTTCCCCACGCCGACCATGAAGCACGAGCTGTGGGCCACCACCATCGAGTCCCACTTCCCTGAGGGCTCCGACGGCCCCGAGGTGACGCCGGGCTTCCACACCGAGGCTCTGCCCTACTACGTGGAGGGCATCCACTCCCGGGTGCGCGACGCGGAAACCTACGAGGAGTACCCGATCCTCTGCATCACCGGCCGTCGCATCCCCGTGTACTTCCACAGCGAGCATCGCCAGCTGCCGTGGTGCCGCGAGCTGTGGCCGGTGCCCCGCATGGAGATCAACCCGGAGACAGCCGCCGAACTCGGTCTGGAGCAGGGCGATTGGGCCTGGATCGAGAGCCCCTGGGGCAAGGTGCGCCAGACCGTGGACCTCTACTACGGCATCGCGCCCGGCACCATCAACTGCGAGCACCAGTGGTGGTACCCGGAGCTGGCCCAGGCCGACAAGGGCTTCAAACTGTCCTGCATCAACTGCATCGTCGACCGCACGGCCCAGGACAAGTACAACGGCTCGTCCACGGTGCGCGGCTATCCGGTGAAGGTGTACAAGGCCTCGCCCGAGAACAGCCCCTTCGGCAACCCCGTGCCCTGCGGCAACGACGGCACCGAGATCATCCACGACTCGTCCGATCCGCGCCTGAAGCTGTGGGCCATCGGCGCCGAGGGCATTCACCCCGACAAGTTCGACGCGTAAGAGAAAGGAGTGGGAGAAATGACACAGCTTGCTATTTGCACTGACCTCGACCGTTGTGTCGGATGTTTGGCCTGCAGCGTGTCCTGCAAAGTGGTCAACGGCGTGCCCATCGGCAACTTCTGGAACAAGACCCTGCGCGTGGGCCCCACCCCCAAAGAGGGCGGTTCCGGCCAGTTTCCGGATGTCGAAACCTACTTTTTGAACGTGCAGTGCCAGCACTGCGAGAACCCCCAGTGCGTGTCGGTGTGTCCCACCGAGGCGTCGCACAAGTTGCCCGACGGCACCATTCAGATTGACAAGTCGAAGTGCATCGGCTGCCAGTTCTGCGTCATGAGCTGCCCCTACGGCGTGCGCTACCTCAACGAGGAAGAGGGCGTCGTGGAGAAGTGCACGCTGTGCCAGCAGCGCACGGCCCAGGGCGAGCTGCCCCAGTGCGTGAGCCAGTGCTGCGGCATGGCCCGCTGGTACGGCGACGCCGAGCAGGGTATCGAGTCCTTTGAGGGCCCGCGCGGCGAGCGGTTGGGCGACTTCGTGAACGACTTCACCGAGGATCAGGTGTACAAGCTCACCGACGTGGGCAACGGACCGAGCATGTTCTACATCATGCGCAACATCAAGTGGCAGGGGGTCGAGTAGCCCATGGAAATTCAAATCCCGCTCGTCATCTTCACGAGCTTTCTGGCCTGGGCCGCGGGCATCTTCGGCACCCAGTGCATCCTCGCGCTGCAGAAGCGCGGCGGCGCGGTACAGCTGCCGGCGCTCATCTGCTCGGCTGTGGTGCTCGTGGTGGGCGGCATTGCCGTCGTGTTCCATCTGACCCACCCGTTCAACCTGTTCAACGGGTTCGGGCACATCACCTCGGGCATCACCCAGGAGCTCATCGCCATCGTGCTCCTGGCGGTGGCCATGGTGCTGTTCTTCCTGATGCTACGCCGCTCCGAGGATGATACGGTGCCCCAGTGGCTGGCCGTGGTGGGCCTCGTGCTGGTGTGCGTGCTCATCGTGGCCATGGGCCACAGCTACATGATGCCGTCGCTGCCTGCCTGGGACACGGTGCTGCAGCTGCTGTCGCTGCTCGGTGCGGCCTGCGTCATGGGCCCGGCCACCGTGGCCTTCATCGGCGCCGTGAAGGGCGTCCAGATCGAGGGCATCGGCCTTCTTACGGTCATCGGTGCGGCTGTGAATGCGGTGCTCTCGGCGGCCTACATGTTCGCCATGGAGGCCTCGAGCGCCACCTTCCAGTCCTTCCAGTACTACTTCGACCCGACGCACCCGAACGTGGCTATGGCCAATCCGGCCAACGTGTCCCTGTTCACCGGCGACTCGCTGGCGGCCCTTGTGGTGGCGGTCATCGCCCTGGTGG
>CABSMC010000051.1 GCA_902478715.1 uncultured Adlercreutzia sp. | reverse complement strand
TCTCTTTGTTTTTGTTGTAGGCGATCCTTTGTGCCAATTGTTTTTCATGGTGGGCATAGTTTTTTTGGTATCAAATGTTCCGTTTTTAACCACAGGAGATTTGTTTGTTTTGCTACGGCTCGATAGGGCTACGTGGGCTGCTGGGCAAATCGTGTCGCTATTCGCTATTTCCATTTTGTACAGCCTTGGGTTATTCGCCCTTTTCGTAATTGTTCTTTTGCCGTGCTTGACCTTTTCTACTTTCGGATGGGGAACTGTTGTAAACACATTGGCTCAGACCAATGCGGCTCATGAATTGGGGCTATCGTTTGAAGTTGCTGAAATGGTGATGAGTCAACTCGATCCAGTCCAGGCGCTTTTTTGCTGCGTGTTCTTTCAGGCGATTTCAGGAATGATATTGGGTTGCACAGTCTTGGTCGCAAATGAGCTTACCCACTCGCACGGGGGCGCTGCGGCTGCTGCTTTTATAGTGCTACTGGATCTACTCACAACAAACCTGCTTCCTGCTCGCTTTTTTCTGTTCTCTCCAGTGTCCCACAGCAGGTTGCAGATCCTCGATTTTTTGGGTACTTCGTTTTTTTATCCGACCCCATATATGGCTGTTGCATACGACATTGTGCTCCTGATAGTCCTATCCGGTCTTTCAGCAATACTGCTTATAAATTTGGATATCGAACAAAATGTGAGGTAATAAATGGGAGAGCTTGAGGTTGGATTTGCAAGATTATCCTGCAGGAATTTGTCGAAATGCTATAGCAAGGCGACGGTGCTCGAGAACGTAAGCGTGTCTTTCTCGCGGGGAGAGATTCATGGGTTAGTTGGTAGAAACGGCTCAGGTAAGACAGTTTTGTTGCGATGTTTTGCGGGGTTGTCGAGGCCGACGAATGGGGAGATATTTGCTAATGGTGACTTGGTTGAACCCTGGCGCAGTCCTCTACTAGGGTTGGGCGCCATCATTGAAGTACCAAATTTTATTGGCAGCTACAGTGGCTTCAGGAATTTGAAGTACTTAGCCGCGATAAAGGGATGCACCGCTAAAAAAACCATTTTAGCAGCAATGAGTACCGTAGGGTTAGATCCCGAAAATCGTAAGCCGGTGAGAAAATATTCATTGGGCATGAGGCAGAGACTGGGCATTGCGCAAGCCTTTATGGAGGGGCAAGATCTCTTGCTGCTTGATGAGCCTTTCAACGGGCTCGATGATGCAGGCCTAGAAGAAATGCGCAATCTGCTACTGAGGTTAAAGCAAGGCGGAAAGACGATAGTCTTGGCGAGCCACAGTAGCGAAGACATCAACCTACTTTGTGATGACGTGTTTCGGATCTCCTCGGGACGAATTGAACGGATCTCGTAATCTTGACTTAAAGAAAGAAATCATGAGTATGTCAAGGAGCTGGAGTGCCGGAACGAATTAGCTACTGAGAAGCGCTGGCAGGGGTTAATGCGTTCTTCGGGGTTAGAATGATCCGAGAAGAATGCCGAGCAATGGGAGGTGTTTGACCATGGGCGATAAGACGCCGGAGCGCAAGGGGCTTCTGTGGTGGATCGAGCACGAAAAAACTAACGAGGCTTGGACAATGAAGAATCCTTGGGTCGTCGGTGCGATTGTCCTGACGATCCTCATTGTGCTGTGCATGGTGGCGACATTTTTCTGGGGGCTGCCCCGTCCGGCGGCCAATGTGATCGTGAATGTCGCCTTCTATGGTTATGGGGGCGTTCTTCTTGCTTTTGAGATTAAAGCCAAGCGTCGCGTCGCTGCCGCGTGGCTCGCGTTCGCGATGGTCTTCTTCGCCTTCTTATGGTGGCTATGAGCTATCTCTTCTCGCGCGCTCTCGTGGGTTTATGGCATTCGGTTGCCGAAGGGGGCGTTTTCTGCACGAGATCTCGAGTTATAAGCCCCTGAGGAATCAGCGGCGGGATGAGTTACGAAGAAGCATTTTCAAAACCCCAGGTCAGATTGTTGCCTGCAAGGATGCGCCATTCGGGGTCGGCAATTAGGCGTCCCCGGGACGCTTATAACTCAAGATCTCGTGCATTTTTCGACCGGTTCGTTGACGGAACGTTTCTTGGCGGATGGCCCGCATCGCTGTTTTCAGATGCGAATTGCACCTAGAAACGCGCCGGACCATTTTGCCTGCCGATTGGGATGACGAAGAGGACGACGGGGTCTATGATGCCCTCGCATGACCCGAAGCCCGGGGAGATCTGGCTTGCCTACGTTGAATTTCTCGATCATCCGGGCATCGGCAAGGTTCGCCCGGCTTTCTAGAAGAAAATCATGAACATGCCCAGCGCCAGGCCCACCATGACGGCGAAGGCGGGGAGTTTGCTGCGGTAGATGAGGTAGCTCTCGGGCATGATTTCGCCGAACACCACATAGAGCATGGCGCCGGAGGCGAACCCGAGCGACATGGTGAGGCCCAGAGGGCCGATGTCGCCGAGCCAGAAGCCGAGCCATGCGCCGAGCACCGTGGGCAGGCCGCAGGCGGCCGTGAGGAGCGTGGCCTTTACGCGTCCGGTGCCGCCGGAGATGAGCGGCACGGCCACGGCCATGCCCTCGGGAATGTTGTGCAGGCCGATGAGTACGGCCATGATCATGCCGGTGCCCCACATAAGGTCGCTA
Source organism: uncultured Adlercreutzia sp. (assembly GCA_902478715.1). Classification (GTDB taxonomy): domain Bacteria; phylum Actinomycetota; class Coriobacteriia; order Coriobacteriales; family Eggerthellaceae; genus Adlercreutzia. Next base: position 15,562 of record CABSMC010000051.1, on the reverse strand, counting down.
GACACGGCGAAACTCGCGCCGATGGTCATGCCCTCGGGGATATTGTGCAGCGCGATGGCGCAGGCCATGACGACGCCGGCGACGAACAGCGACAGCTTGGAGTCGTGGTGGCGCTTGTGCATGTTCAGGTGGTCGGCGTGCACGAGCTCGTCGATGTCGTCATGGGTTTCGGGGTGGTCGGCATCGGCGGTGTGCGACACCTCCTTGCGCGTCTTGCGATCGATGAGGTGGTTCAGCAGATACACCACGGCAACGCCCAGCGCCACGGCGAGGATTACCAGCAAGACCCCGTGCTCGGTGACTTGGCTGGCGGCTTCCTCGGCCTCGGCTAGAAGATCGAAGCACACCATGGCGGTCATGACGCCGCCGGCGAAGGCCAAAAGCAGGCTGATAGTGCGGTTCGACTCGCTCTTGAACAGCGCGCCAATGAGGCCGCCGAGCCCCGTTCCCCCGGCGCCGGAGATGAGCGTGACCAACGTGACGAATGCGAACGGCGACAGAGTTTCCATAACGGACAGGCTTCCTTAGACCCCGGGATTTCACAAAGCATTCCGTATTGTGCGCCATCGCCTGCGCGCCTGCGAGCGCAACCGCCCGCGTGTAAGCCAACGGAAACAATTCCCCTCGCAACGGCGCAGGGGGGGATGGATTACGCGAGCTCCCTCAGCAGTTTGTTGAGCTTTTTGTCGAAGGTAAGCACGGGGGTGCCTTCCACGACGAAGCGTGCCGCCAAGATGCAGTCGGCGAAATCAAGCGAGTGGTTCCGATAGAGCTCGAGGGCGTAGCGCATGGTGGATTCGTGTTCGCAGGCGATGTCATCGAGGAGCGCGATCATGGTGTTGGCCACGTCGGTTCGGTCGAAGCCGTAAACTGTTCCGTCAAGTACGTAGACGCACTCGGCTATGAACTCAGGTGAGGTGCATGCGCCGTTTTCCACATGCTGGCATACCGTTTCGAACTGGTCTTCGATATCGGCGAGGAGGTAGCGAAGCAGGCAGTTCGTATCAAGGAAGGTCGACATACTTCGCCTCCAGCGCCTTCTGGTAAGCGGCCTTTTCCTCGGTGCGCGACACCTTCGGTCTCTTTCCCGCAAGAGCGCCAGCGGCCTTCAGCTTACGCGGTGCCGGCTTGGGGATAGGCACGATCATGGCGCACGGCCGGTTCCTCACCGTGACGACAAACTCGGCCCCCGTTTCATCTACGCGTCGAACGACGGAGGAAAGATTCGCCTTCGCCTCCGCCAAAGCAATGCTTGCTGCCATGGGAGCTCCCTTCTAAGGTTCCGCAAGGTTTTGAGAGAATTTTATCTTAGATATGACCATTTGACTAGTTTATTGGTCATATCGGTTCCGTGGCCGCAAGATAACCCCCATGGCGATCTCTCGCGCTATCTCAAGGGGATCCGTGCCGGTCTCTTCGGAGTTGGTTACTGAAGGGGTCGTTTTTTTCACGAGATTGACGGCTATGAGCGTCTGGGGGGTGCGAGGCTGTCAGCTGTGAAGGTGCTCCTGCACGTGCGATGCTCTGACCTGGGGTTTGTCAAGCGTCTTCCTGAAATGTGCCTCGTCGCTCGGCCTTTAGACGCTCATAACCGTCGATCTCGTGCATTTTTCGACTGGTTCGTCGACGGAGCGCTTCCCAAGGACGGTCCTTCTCTGCGATGGTGGTGCTCTTTCCGCAACGACGGTCGTCCTTCACGGCGGCAATGCGCTCGTCCTGCCGTTCGGGGGTGGAGTTTTGGCGATTCTTCGCTTTCTCGGAGCGGTTTCGTTGACATTCGCGCGCGGGCGGGTGAGAATGCAAAAGTTCGCTTTCAAAAGCCCCGTAAACGCATGGGTTCAAGGAAACGCAACCGCCGAGGGTTGTCCAGGCCCGAAGCACCGCGTGTCGGCGTAGGAAACCGGCGTCTGAGAATCGTGCACTTTTGAAAACAAACACTCTGGCGGACGGTTCCGTCCCCGCTATCGCGGCTGCCACGCCGACGCGGGAAAGGAGGCTTCAGCCGCCCGACAGAACCTGCAATCTATTGGAGGAAAACAGTGAAGACGTATCATGCAAAGCCCGGTGAGGTTGAGCGCGAGTGGGTCATCATCGACGCGGAGGATCAGGTTCTCGGTCGTGTGGCCACCAAGGCTGCTCAGATTCTGAAGGGCAAGCACAAGCCGCAGTACACCCCCCATGTGGACACGGGCGACTTTGTCATCATCATCAATGCTGACAAGATCAAGGTCACCGGTACCAAGGCTGCCACCAAGACCTACTATCGTCACAGCGGGTTCCCGGGTGGGCTCAAGCAGGAGACGTTCACCGAGGCCATGACCAAGCACCCCGAGCGCGTCATCGAGCATGCCGTCAAGGGCATGCTGCCGAAGAACACGCTGGGCCGTGCGATGGGCAAGAAACTGAAGGTGTACGTCGGCGCTGAGCATCCCCATGCCGCTCAGCAGCCCCGCAAGATCGATCTGGAGGGTTAATCATGGCAGATGAGGCTTTGTACTACGGCACCGGCCGCCGCAAGAACGCGGTGGCGCGCGTCCGTCTCGTTCCCGGCACTGGCAAGGTGACCATCAACGGTCGCGACGGCCAGGAGTACTTCGGCCGCGAGGCGCTGTTCAACTACGCGATGACCCCCTTCAAGGTGACCGACACCACCGGCCACTTCGACGTGAAGGCTCGCATCGACGGCGGCGGCGTGTCCGGTCAGGCCGGCGCCCTGCGTCACGGCATCTCCCGCGCTCTGCTGGAGGCCGGCGACTACCGCGCCGAGCTGAAGAAGGCCGGCTACCTCACGCGCGACGCCCGTATGGTGGAGCGCAAGAAGTACGGTCTGAAGAAGGCCCGCAAGCGCCCGCAGTTCTCCAAGCGCTAAGTTTGGAGCCGCGCATCGTTTATCGGTGCTGCGCAATGCTGCAATCGAAAGCCCGCTGTCCGCAGCGGGCTTTTTTGTGCCCAGATACTTTCGCGATGGGCGGAAAGGCTTCCCGAGGAGGCGCCGAGGGGGTGGAAAAAACTTTCTAGCGCGCGCCCAACCTCTTGAAGTTGGGCGCGCCTTTCTGAGAACATAGCTTTGTTCGGAGGAAAAGGGAGAGCAAAGGGGAGGGGAAATCGTGGAATCCAAGCCGGCATTTCGCTCGGCGCCGCTGCTCGATCGAGCCCTGCGTATCGCCTCCCAGCGGGCGCAAACCTACGACAGTTTGGCGGAATCGCTCGGTGTCACTCCCGAAGATGCGGCGCTGTACTGGTTTTCCATCAACAGCTTGCGCCGCGGCCTCGGACATGACCTGCCCCCGCTTTCAGCTTCGGCCCGCTGCTGGTACGACCCCACCTGGCACTTGGAGGCGCTCCTCGAAGAGTTCCAAATCAACGAGGGGCTCGCGTCCCATTACGGGCGCATCTTCTATGATCCGGAAGGCGGCCATCTGGAACTGAACATGGCGGCCAACGAGGTGGTGTACGCCATCGGCCTCGAGCATCCCGACATCGATGTCGCGCGGCTGCGGCGAGTGTGCGTGCATGCCTGCGAGCCGGAATGCGGCATCGAGCTTCTGGCGGCCAATGCCGGCAAGGTGCTGCTGTCAATAGAGGAGTACCGCGACGAAGCAGTCACCCCTGCTTTCATTGAGATGCTCTACGCCAGGCTGGTGGCCGGCATCGAGGCGGTTCCCGAGGATACTTCGGCCCGGGTCGAGGGGCTCGAGCTGCTCTGCTCGTTCATCGATGGGAGCACCGGCCCCCTCAAGGGCCAGTGCGGCGACCATCGCCTTATCGTGGCGCTGACGGCGCTGTTCTTCGTGAGCGCATCGGGGATGTTCCCCGTGGGCAATGCGCCGTTCGCTTATCTGCTCTACCTGCTGCTCCTTCATCGTTCGGGCTATCATTTCTCGGCTCATGTTCCCGTTATGCGCCTGCTCTACGGTACCGGCAGCGCCCTGTGCGCCCAAGAGCGCGGGCGCTACGCCGCCGAGGCGGACGCGCCGGCGCTGCCGTTCGAGCCGGGAGATCTGGCCGTGGAATACGACGGCACCTACGATTGGACGCTCGTGTTCGAGCGCGCCGTCGAGCTTATTTTGGAAGAGCAGCGCTGGGTGATGACCAAACTCGAGGGCATGAGCCGGCGACGCGATCGGCTGCGCGCCATCATCGACGCCGACGGCTCGATGAACGCCCGGCAGAAAGAGGTGCTGCTCGAGGCCGTGCTGCACAGCAACGCGGAGTTCACCTACGACATTCACATGAAGCGCTATGCCATTTCCTATCCGAGCGCCCGCAGCGATTTCGGGCGCCTGATGGATCTGGGCTTTCTCCAACAGAGCGACGATGGCGTGCGGCATTTCTTCTTCGCCAACGACGACTTGCGCGAACGATGCCGGGCCTATTTGCGCGAGCATTGCGCCGAAGCCTATCTGCATTACTACGACGACGAGGGGCGGCTGCGTCCGGAATTTCGCGCTACCGACGAGGCGTCCGCGCTGTACAACCGCGACATCGGTTTCTACGAGAAGGCGCTGCTCGACAAGATGTACACCGAGCACTACGACTTTCGACGTGCCTCTATCGCCGACAGCGACGGCCTGATACGGCGAAGTCCAACCCGGGATTAAGCGCTGCGGCCGCACGCAGGTGGCGGCGCAGCGCCCATTCCAATTCCATCAAGTTTCGCAAAGCCCGGAAAGGAGGCGCGAGGCGTCAGGGAAGCCTATTTTCCGAAATCTAAGGAGGAGATATGAGAGAGCAAGCAACGAAAACGAGGCTGTGCTCGCGCAAGGGGATTGCGTGCGCGACGGTGCTCGCGTGCGTCTTGGGAATGGGGTGTCTTGCCTGGGGATGCGCTCCCAGTACCGCGCCCGACAAGGCGGACGGCACCACCGAGGCGCCGGCTGCCGAGGCGCAGGCGACGGTATCCAGCGACGGCTACGTCGATCAGATGGCCGGGAGCGGGTTCCCCACTGAGGGCCGCTTCGTGGACGGCGTCACCGCCCTGCCCGGCTTCTATTTGAACAGCGAGGAGAACGCGGCCAACGCCGAGGCGAATCAACCGCGGCGCTACACCGATCGCAATGGGTTCACCGTGCAGCCGGTGCCGGCGGACGATCGCGGCTTCAACATCACGTACCTGGATGCCGACAACCGCGGGTGCACGTCGTGCCACACGCTGGAGAACGCGCTCATGAGTCTGCCCACCTACCACCGGCTCATCTTCTTCGGCTATCCCACCGAGCAGAGCTACGCGAACTGCATCGCCTGCCATTCCGAAACCTACCAGGGCGAGAACTTCCTGGCCGAGGCCATCCACACGAGCCATATGAAGAGCGCCATGTTCCAGAGCCAGAACGGCACCTGCTCGTCGTGCCATTACAGCGACATCAAGACCGGCGACATGAAGCGCTGGGACGACGTGAAGTACAACGTGATGCACGGCATCTCCGATGTGGACGCCGCCGAGGCCAAAGCTGAGATCAGCTACGACCAGACCACGATCACGCCCGCCGAGAACCGCGTGTTCAAGACGGTGAAGGACGAGCCGGCCGAGTGGCTGGTGGACGACAACGACATCGATCCGACCATCTATGAGAACTGGACCATCTCCATCGACGGCGATTGCGAGAACCCCGTCACCATGACGCTTCCCGAGATGGTTGAGAAGTTCGGCACGGTGAAGCAGGTCATGAAGATGGACTGCACCATCAACGGCGTGGGCCAGGCCACCATCATGCAGAGCGAGGTGGAGGGCATTCCCGTATCGAAGATCATCGAGTTCGCCCGCCCGAAGGCCGGCGCGAACATCTTGAGCCCCATCAGCCCCGATGGCTACAACTACGCGCAGATGCCCATCGATTGGATGATTGACAACGACGCCATTATCGTGACGAAGATGGACGGCGAGACCCTGCCGCCCTCCCAGGGCTATCCCTGCATGCTGTGGCTGTACAACACCTCCGGTGGCAACTTCGTGAAGCGCATCGGCAACCTCACGTTCATGACGCTGCCCGAAGAGGATTTGAACAACCAGCTGTATCTGGGCGAGTTCGCCGACGATGCGACGGGCGTGGCCTACTCCAAGCCCAACAGCGGCGTGCTGAACTATCCCACGGGCGTGGTGCTGACGGGCAGCGAGGCCTCTCCGGTGCACCTCGAGGGCTTCGCCGACGCGTGGAACGAGCCCATCAAGAAGCTGGAGTTCTCCTTCGACCACGGCAAGACCTGGCAGACGCTGGATACGCCGAACAACGATTCCAAGTTCTGGACTTACTGGCGGATGGACTTCACGCCGCCCGAGGCGGGCACGTACCTGCTGAACATCCGCACCACCAGCGTGGCGCCGGACGGCTCCGATCACGTGAGCCAGTACGATACCCAGTTCATGTTCACGGTGGAGTAGGGGGAGACCATGAGAGATTTGAAATCGAAGGGCCGGGCCGCGGCCGGCGCCTTGGCAAGCTTGACGATGATCGCGTCCATGTCGGCGGTGCCCGCCTTGGCGGTGGCGCCGGGCGATAGCGCGGACGGGAATGCCGCCGCCGATCCGCAAGCGGAGGTGAGCGAGAGCGCCGCCGTGGCCGGTGCGGTGAAGGTGGCCCGGGCCGAGGGTGTGTTCTCCTACGATCAGGAGGCCGTAACGCCCAACGAGACCATCCGCACGATGTTCCAGAAGGCCGTGCGCGTGGTGTGCGGCGCGGGGATTTCCCTCGCGTCGGAGAACCCGCTCGACTGGCAGCTGACCGTGTCGGGTGCGGTTGATAGCGCCTACACCGCCTCGGTGGGCGATCTTGCCGGCGACGATTCGGTGCAGCAGAAGATGACCTGCACCTGCGGTGGCAACCCGGCGGGCGGCCGCGCCATCGTCACGGCCGACGTGAAGGGCATTCCGATAGAGGCTATTTTGAAGCAGGCCGACGTGCAGCCCGGAGCCAATGCTGTGACGTTCGTATCGGCCGACGGCACCAAGACCATGCTGCCGCTCGGTTACGTGATCGGGCGCCACGGCGTGCTCAGCTACGAGATCAACGAGGAGGCCCTGACCGCCTCGGTGGGCGGAAGCAACCAGCTGTGGATGACCCGCACGCCCGCGAACTACTTCGTGCGCGATGTGGTGGAGATCGTGGTATCGGTTGAAGACGAGGCACCGGCGGCGCCCGGCGAGGCCGACGAGCATCCCAACAGCCCGAACGCCGGCGTGCTGGCGGGCGCGCAGGAGTAGGATCGCGATGATTGCGCCGCTCGCGGTGGAGGTAGGGCGCCCGGTGCGCTTTGAAGGCTATGCCGAAGACTACGGCGTGCCCATTGTGACGGTCCAGTTCTCGCTGGACGACGGCGAGAACTGGACCGACTACGACGTGTCCGCCTCCACCGGCGATCGATGGGTTCACTGGATCTTCGAGTACACGCCTGAGGAGCCGGGCTCCTACTGCCTGCTCGTGCGCTCAGTCAACGAGCGCGGCGAGGTGAGTCCGGAGCCCGATACCGCCGCATTCACGGCCTTCGTGCCGGAAGGTTAGGGACACTCTGCCTGAAGTCGCGCGATTGGCGGCGCGGTAAGGGCGCCTGAGCAAATATCCTTCTCTGAGGGGCCCGGTTCGTCCGGGCCCCTTTCAATGGCGACCCATGAAGTCATTGTTGTTGATTTGTTACAGGCCGCCACCTCTTTAGGCGCGCGCCCTTGCAGGGGGCTCCTTTGCTGGTACACTGTGCGCCGCATTAATGGCCTGCGTGTTTTCCCAGGTAAAAGTTGAGAAATACGCTCATGGTCAGCGGGGATCGCCTACGGTGGTGCCCTGCTGGCGCGCGAAGATAGGAATGGCGACATGGCGCATCGTGCGCATGAGTTGCGGCGCGACTGCTACGCGGCCGTGGATATCGGGGCCTCGTCGGGCCGCGTGGTGGTGGGCTTCGTGGAAGACGGGCTCATTCGTTTGGAAGAGGTGCACCGGTTCGACAACCGCCAGGTGCGCCGGGGCGGCCACGACTGCTGGGATGTGGAGTTGCTTTCAAGTGAGCTGGTGCGCGGTCTTGCCCGGTGCAAGGAGGCGGGCTTTGCCCCGAAGTCGGTGGGCATCGATACCTGGGGCGTCGACTTCGTGCTGCTGGATGCCGAGGACAATCTGGTGGGCGACGCGGTGGCCTACCGCGACTCCCGCACGACCGGCATGTACGAGGTGGCCGATGCCATCATGGCTCCCGAGGAGCTGTACCGCCGCTGCGGCCTGCAGCGCCAGCCCTTCAACACCATCTACCAGCTGCTGGCGCTTCAGCGCGAGCATCCCGAGCAGCTTGAGGCGGCCGACTCGTTCCTCATGATTCCCGACTACTTGAACTTCCTGCTCACGGGCGAGAAGGCCATCGAGTACACCAATGCCTCCACCACCGGTCTTCTGAATGCGGAGACCGGCGCGTGGGACGAGACGGTCATGGAGGCCTTCGGCATTCCCCGCCGGCTGTTCCGCAACGTCACCCACGCCGGCGCGTGCTTGGGGCCCGTGCGTCCCGAGATCGCCCGCGCCATCGGCTACGACACGCGCGTGGTGCTGCCGGCCACCCACGACACGGGCAGCGCCTACCTGGCCGTTCCCGCCTGCGATCTGCCGGCGGTGTTCCTCTCCTCGGGCACGTGGAGCCTGCTCGGTGTGGAGAACCGCAGCCCCATCTGCGCCGAGGCGGCCTTCCGCGAGAACTTTACCAACGAGGGCGGCTACCATTTCCGCTATCGCTTCCTGAAGAACATCATGGGGCTGTGGATGATCCAGTCCATTCGCCGCGAGCTGAACGGCATCACCTACGTGGTGGACGAGAAGGCCATCCGCAAGGGGCGCCTTCACCAGTACATGCGCGTTGAGGGCCTGGGGCACGAGGTGGGGTTTGCCGATCTCATCAAGGCGGCCGACGAGGCCGAAGCCGCCAGCGTGACGGCCTCCATCGTGAACGTGAACGACGAGAGGTTCCTCTCGCCCGATTCCATGATCGAGGAGATTTGCGCGGCGTGCGAGGAGTCGGGGCAGCCGGTGCCGGAGACTCTGGGCGAGCTGATGCATTGCGTGTACGAGAGCCTGGCGCTGTGCTACCGCGAGGCCGTGGAAGGCCTCTCGCAGCTGGCCGGCCACGAGTACGCGTCCATCAACATCGTCGGCGGCGGCTGCCGGGACGGCCACTTGAACCGCCGCACTGCCGAGGTATGCGGCCTTCCCGTGTACGCCGGCCCCGTGGAAGGCACCGCGCTCGGCAACCTGGCCGTGCAGATGCTCGCCGACGGGGTGTTTCCGCACCTCAAGGCCGTGCGCGCCGCCATCGCGGAGTCCTTCGACGTGCAGAAGGTGGAGCCGTGATGGGCGATTCCGACCCCGACGATTTACAGCAAGAGCTTCTAGATACTGGTGAACAGAAAGGAAATCCGATGACTACCATGTACGATTTGGCCCGCGAGGAGTACGCCGCCCTCGGTATCGACACCGAGGCGGTGATGGAGAAGCTGGCCGCCAAGCCCATCTCGGTGCACTGCTGGCAGGGCGACGACGTGCTCGGTTTCGACCAGGAAGGGGGCCTTTCCGGCGGCATTCAGACCACGGGCAACTATCCTGGTCGCGCCCGCACCTTCGAAGAGCTGACCGCCGATTTCGAGGCCGCCATGGCCCTCGTGCCCGGTGCCAAGCGCATCAACCTGCACGCCTCCTACGCCGTCTTCACCGACGAGAATCCCTGGGTCGACCGCGACACCATCGAGTACAAGCACTTCGAGCCCTGGGTCGCGTGGGCGAAGGCGCACGGCTACGGCATCGATTTCAACCCCACCATCTTCGGCCACCCCATGATGAACAACGAGCTGTCGCTGTCCTCGCCCGACAAGGCGACGCGCGATTTCTGGATCCGCCACTGCAAGGCCTGCCGCAAAATTTCCCAGCAGATCGGCGAGGCGCTCGATGACCAGACGCTCTGCAACATCTGGATCCCCGACGGCCTGAAGGACGTGCCCGGAGACCGCTATGGCCTGCGCGAGCGCCTGCGCGACTCGCTCGACGAGATTTACGCCGAGAAGTACGACCGCGTCATCGACTCCTGCGAGTCGAAGGTGTTCGGCATCGGTCTGGAGTCGATGACCGTGGGCTCCAACGAGTTCTACCTGGCCTACGCCGCCACGCACCCCGGCGTGTACGACCTGCTGGATTTGGGCCACTTCCATCCCACCGAGAACGTGGCCGACAAGCTCTCGGCGCTGCTGCTGTTCTTCGACAAGGTGCCGCTGCACGTGACGCGTCCGGTGCGCTGGGACTCCGACCACGTGGTGCTCTTCGACGACCCCACCAAGGAAGTGGCCATGGAGATCGCCCACATCCCCGGCGCGTGGGAGAAGGTCATCATCGGCCTCGACTTCTTCGACGCCTCCATCAACCGCGTGGGCGCCTGGGCCACGGGCACGCGCGCCATGGAAAAATCGCTGCTCTACGCGCTGCTGCAGCCGGGCGAGCGCCTGAAGGAGCTGCAGGACACCTACCAGTTCACCGAGAAGATGATGCTGGCCGAGCAGGCGAAGTCGATGCCCTTCGGCGCCGTGTGGGACGAGTACTGCCGCCGCGCCGGCTGCCCGCTCGATGGCGGGCTGTACCCGGCCGTGGCCGCCTACGAGGCCAAAATCCTGCCCGAGCGCGTGTAGCTCAACCAAGGTCGAGCTAAGCGAGAACACGGGGTGTTCTGACCGAGCGAGTTCCGCAGCGACTGAAACAGCCCAGTGGGCTGTTTCACAAAGCGAGGACTGTTTGAGCGAATCAGAATACCGCGTGGTCTCGCCCCCGAGGAGTTTCAAGCAAGGAGCAACGATATGGCATTTTTCGATCAGGCACAGGAGATGCTTTCCCAAGGCATCGACACGGCGCGCGGGGCGGTGTCCGGCGTGGCCATGGAGCAGCTGGGGTTCGTGCGCGGGTTCGTGCGCCTGTGCAACGACGGCTGGGAGCAGGGCTGGCACGAGCGCAACGGCGGCAACCTCAGCTACCGCCTGCGTCCCGAGGACGTCGACACCGCCCGCAAGTTCTTCGACAAGGAGGCACGCCCCTGGACCCCTCTCGGCGTTGAGGCGCCGACTATGGGCGGTGCGTACTTCCTCGTCACCGGCACCGGCAACTACATGCGCAATGTGGCGTCCGATCCCTCTCGCAACATCGGCATTGTGGAACTGTCCGCAGCTGGCGACGCCTACCGCATCGTGTGGGGCCTCGACGACGGGGGCCGTCCCACGTCCGAGTTCCCGACCCACGTCATGAACCACGCCGTGCGCTCTGCGGCCACCGACGGCGCCTGCCGCGTCATCTACCACGCGCACCCCACCAACATCATCGCGCTTTCCTATCTGCTGCCGCTGGACGCGCGCACCTTCACTCGCGTGCTGTGGAAGGCCATGACCGAGTGCGTCGTCGTGTTCCCGGCCGGTGTGGGCGTGGTGCCGTGGATGGTGCCCGGCGGGGCGGACATCGCGCGGGCCACCTCCGAGCAGATGAAGACCTTCGACGCGGTGGTGTGGGCGAGTCACGGCCTGTTCGTCTCCGGCGCCGACTTTGATGTCACTTTCGGGCTTCTGCACACCATCGAGAAGGCCGCCGACATCTACGGGCGCGCCCGCGCCATGAACGGCGGCTCGGGCGAATTCCTGAACACCATCACCGACGAGGGGCTGCGGCAGATCGGCCGCGAGTTCAACGTCAAGATCAACGAGGCCATGCTGGATTTCCCCGCGGCTTCGGCGACCGACAACTAAGCAACTAAGAAAGGGTCTGCAAAACTATGGCTCTGTCCCAAGAGAAAAAAGGCACCATCGCCGTATCACTCACCAACTTCCTCGACTCCGGCTGCATCGTGGCCTCGGGTGTGGCGCTGGCGGCCTGGGCGATCGCCTTCAACTTCGACAACGTGTGGGTGTCCATCTTGGGCGCCGTGGGCGCGAACGCCTTCGGCGCGGCGGTGGGCGCGCTCATCGGCGGCTTTCTGGCCGACCGCTTCGGGCGCAAGTTCATCTACACCTACAACCTGCTCGTGTACGCTACGGGCGTGTTCCTCATTATGTGCGCGGTGAACCTGCCCATGCTCTGCGCCGGCATCGTCATTTCCGGCCTGTCCGTGGGCGCCGGCGTGCCGTCGTCGTGGAGCTACATCTCCGAGATGTCCTCCTCCACGAGCCGCGCCGCCAACATCGGCATCAGCCAGTTCGCCTGGTCTTGCGGTCCGGCGGTCATCTTCCTCATCGCACTGCTGTTCTCGTTCATCTTCCCGACCTTCGGGCCGGACGGCGCGCTTCTGCCGGCGGGCACCTACGGGCCCTTCGACGGCCTGTTCGCCATGCGTCTGCTGTTCCTCATCCTGTTTGTGGTGGCGCTCATCGCGTGGAACTTGCAGCGCAAGCTGGAGGAGTCGAAGGACTGGACGGAAAAGCAAGATGCGGCTGCCGGCAAGCGCGACACCTTCATCCAGATGATGGGACGCGCGCTGACTAACTCCGTGAATGTGAAGTCCATCGTGTTCCTCGTTGCGGTGTATCTGACGTGGAACATCGTGGCCGGTACCATGGGCCAGTTCATGCCTTACATGTACGCGGCGGCCGGCAACCTGGACGACACGACCATCTCCCTTTTGCAGGCGGTCATGTGGATCCTCACGGCGGTGGGCTCGCTTGCCATCTTCTCGAAGTTCGGCGACAAGATTCCGCATCGCATCCTGTTCGCGGCCACGGCCGTGATGGCGCTGGCGGCTTGGGTGGTCATGGTGTTCTTCGGCATGCAGCTGGAAGCGGGCACGGCCGATAGCTGGGGCTGGCTTCTGTGGGTGTTCGTGGCGCTGTGGGGCATCTCGGCCGGCTTCTCGGCCCAGTGCTTCTACGCGCTGTGGTCCACGGAGCTGTTCCCGACGCTGTATCGCGGCGGCGTGCAGGGCATCATGTTCTTTTTGGTGCGCGGCGTGCTGGGCATCTGGTCGCTCGTGGCCGTGGCGGGCCTCGGCGTGGAAACCCCTGCGGGCTTCGTGACTGCCGGCATCATCATGTGTGGCTTCCTTCTGGTGTCGCTCGTGGTGGGCGTCATCTGGTGCCCCAACACCCAGGGCCGCACCCTCGACGAGATCACCGAGGAGCGCTACGGGAAACATATCGATTAGCTGCACCCTAGGCGCACCGTCGTGTTGCGCCGAATACGCGCTGCCATTTGTCGAGCGCGACCTTAATTCCTCAACGACCCTGCCTCGGCGGGGTCGTTTTGCGTGGGGCGTGAAAACGAACCGCCCCTTTCGTAACGTCGGTTTCGCTTACCAGAAAACTCCTCGAAACAATGCGCCATTAACTTGGAACGTGCCGGGTGCAGCCGTTGCGGTGGCTCCGACGTGGTATCTTATTCCGATCATCGACCCGAGTGAGGAGCGAACCCGTTATGTCGAAAGTGACCGATCTGTACGGCTCCATGGTGTTCAACGAGCATGTGATGCGCGAGCGTCTGCCGAAGACCACCTACAAGCAGCTGATGAAGACCATCAAGGAGGGCGCGCCTCTGAACGAGGACGTGGCCAACGTCGTCGCCCACGCCATGAAAGAGTGGGCCATCGAGAAGGGCGCTACCCACTACACCCACTGGTTCCAGCCGCTGACGGGCATCACCTCCGAGAAGCACGATAGCTTCATCGATCCCACCGATGACGGCTGCGCCATCATGACCTTCTCCGGCAAGGAGCTCATCCAGGGCGAGCCCGACGCCTCCAGCTTCCCCTCCGGCGGCTTGCGCGCCACCTTCGAGGCCCGCGGCTACACCGCCTGGGACCCCACCTCCTACGCCTTCATCAAGGACGAGGTGCTCTGCATTCCCACCGCCTTCTGCAGCTACACCGGCGAGGCGCTCGACAAGAAGACGCCGCTCCTGCGCTCCATGAAGGCCATCGAGACCCAGGGACGCCGCGTGCTCGACTTGTTCGGCGACGATTCGTCCGATCGCGTGACCACGACCCTCGGTGCCGAGCAGGAGTACTTCCTCATCTCCGAGAAGGACTACGAGAAGCGCCTCGACATCATGCTCACGGGTCGCACGCTGTTCGGCTATCCGCCGGTGAAGGGCCAAGAGCTGGAGGAGCACTACTTCGGCGCCATTCGCCCCACGGTGAACGAGTTCATGAAGGAGCTCGACGATGAGCTGTGGGCGCTGGGCATTTCCGCGAAGACCAAGCACAACGAGGTGGCTCCGGCCCAGCACGAGCTGGCGCCCATCTTCGCCGAGACGAACCGAGCGGTGGACGAGAACCTGCTCACCATGGAGAAGATGAAGCTTCTGGCCAGCCACTACGGCCTGGTGTGCCTGCAACACGAGAAGCCCTTCGAGTCCATCAATGGGTCGGGCAAGCACAACAACTGGTCCATTTCCGCCGGTGGCCGCAACTTGCTGGATCCCGGCGAGAACCCCATGGAGAACCTTCGCTTCCTCGTGTTCCTCACCGGCGTCATCGAGGCAGTCGACGAGTACCAGGAGCTCTTGCGCATGTCGGCGGCGAGCGCCGGCAACGACCATCGCCTGGGCGCCAACGAGGCACCGCCGGCCATCGTGTCCATGTTCCTCGGCGACGAACTGGGGGCCATTGTGGACGCGCTCATCGGCGATCACGACTACACCTCCTTCGAGCGCGTGTCCATGGACCTCGGCGTGGACGTGCTGCCGAACTTCATCAAGGACAACACCGACCGCAACCGCACGAGCCCCTTCGCGTTTACCGGCAACAAGTTCGAGTTCCGCATGCCCGGGTCCGCCCAGAACCTCTCCGACGTGAACATGGTACTGAATACGGCCATGGCTAAGTCGCTGAAGGAATTCGCCGATCAGATGGAGGGCAAGACTGGCGAGGAGTTCGAGGCGGCCGCCATCGACTACATCAAGCGCACCCTGCGCGACCACGAGCGCATCATCTTCAACGGCGACGGCTACTCTGCCGAGTGGGAGAAGGAGGCCGAACGCCGCGGCCTGGCCAATCACCGCACCACGGCCGATGCGCTGCCGTGCCTGGTCGACCAGAAGTCCATCGACTTGTTCGGCGAGTTCGGCGTGCTCACCGAGGACGAGGTCCGCTCCCGCTACGAGGTGAAGCTGGAGAAGTACAACAAGATCATGAACATCGAGATTCGCGCCATGAAGCGCCTGGTGCGTCGCGATTACCTGCCGGCCATCAACCGCTACGCCGCCAAGCTCGCCAACGGCATCACCGCCATCAAGAACGTGCTGCCCGATGGGGACACCTCGTTCATGAAGGACAAGCTGGAGAAGCTCGTGGCCGGCGCCGCCGAGATCAACCGCCAACTGGAGAGGCTGCACGAGCTGCATTACGCCTCTCTGGAAGTGGAGGATCAGCAGAAGCGCGCCGACATGAACGCCCACGAGATCATTCCCGTGATGGACGCCCTGCGCGCGGCCGTGGACGCCATGGAAATCATCGTCGAGCGCGAAGCCTGGCCGGTGCCCACCTACAACGAGATTCTGTTCTACGCCTAAGCGCGAAAAAGGATCGGACTTCTGCGAGAAACCCGCCATTCCGGCGGGTTTCTTTTTCGGCGGGGGGGGGGGGG
>CABSMC010000050.1 GCA_902478715.1 uncultured Adlercreutzia sp. | reverse complement strand
GCGCCGTGACGGCCACGGCATCGGTGGATCCCATGGCGCCGCCGAGCGCGCAGGCAGCCGCCAGGGGCACGGCGGGCAAAAGCGCGTGCAACGTCGCCCCGCAGGCAGCAACGATGGCGAAGACGAGCCCCACGGAAAGCGACGCGATGCCCCAGCGGTTTTTCCACAGGGCGCCGGAATCCACATGGCGCGACTCGTTGAAGTGCAGCGGGGCGATGAACAGGATGAGCAGAAGCTCCGGATCGATGCCCCACTCGAGCTGGGTGGGCACCGCCAGCGCGAGCACCGCGCCGAGGGCGATCTGCACGAGCGGCAGCGACAACGGCGGCAGGAACTTGTCCAGAATGCTGGAGGCGATGACCGCCGTGAGCAGGAACAGAATCAGCTCAAAGGTCTCCATCTACACCAACCCCGGAAAGCCTTGCTGGGCCAGAGCCTCGTAGGCAGCTATGGCGACGGCATTGGAAAGGTTGAGGGAACGGGCGCCCTCGCGCATGGGGATGCGCCGGCAACGGTCGGCGCGGGCATCGATGATTGCCTGATCGAGCCCGCGGCTCTCGCGCCCGAACAGCAGAAACGCGTCCGGTCCGTAGACGGCATCGCGATAGCCGCACGCCGCCTGTCCCGTGAAAAGGTGCAGCTCATCATCGCCGTGAGCCGCGAAGAACGCCTCGACGCACGGCCACCGCACAACCTCGACATCGTCCCAATAGTCGCATCCGGCCCGTTTCAAGTTCTTCTCCGTCAGCCGAAACCCCATCGGCTCCACCAAATGCAGCCGCGCCCCCACACACGCGCACGTGCGAGCGATGTTCCCCGTATTCTGAGGGATTTCAGGCTCCACAAGAACAATGTTCAACATTGCAACCCTTTCATAGTTGGTAGAGCAGGTTCGAGATGCGGGGTGCCGTTCACCAAGCGAGTTCCGCAGCGAACGGAAATGCCCAGTGGGCATTTCCGCCGAGCGAGGACTGTCTGAGCGACTGAACGGTACCGCGCAGCTCGAACCGGAGGGATCCCCTAAGCCCGCTCCTGTTGGCGGGCCATTTCGGCTTCCAGCTCCTCGGTGAGAGTGAACCACTCCTCCTCGGCGGCGGCCAGACGCTGCTTCAGTTTGGCGTGCTCGGCGATGGCATCGGAGGAGGCGTCCTCGTTCACGTAGAAGTCCGGGTCGGCCATCATGGCCAGCAGCTCCTCCATGCGAGCGTTGTCTCGCTCCATCTGCTCGTCCAGCTGGGCGATGCGCTTGCGGTGGTTCTTCAGGGCCGCGTAGGCGCGGTTGCGGGCTTCGGCCTCGCGGCGCTTCTGCTCCTTGGTCTTGGGGGCGCTGCCCTTGGGCGCGGTGAGCTGCACATCACCGCCCTTGGGCGCCGGCGTGACCCCGGAGCCCTTGGCAGCTGCGGAGGGCTGACCGAGGTCAGCCCCTACGGAACCATCCCGAGCAGCCGTCGAGCTCGAGCCTTGGCGGTCGCGGCGGCGGTTCACGGTGATCTTCGTGGGGGCCGCCGCACCGGCGCGGCGCTTCTCGGGGGCCGCGCCGCTCCCCTTCCCGTGGATGCCCGCATCGGCGAGCGCCTCGTCCACCACCGAGCGGTCGGCGTCCACGTCGCCATCGAGCTGGCCCGACTTGTACAGGTAGTAGTCGTAGTCGCCCTCGTAGTTGGTGATCTGGCCGTCCTTCACCTCCACGATGCGGTTGGCCACCCCGCGGATGAGATGGCGGTCGTGGGTGATGAACAGGATGGTGCCGTCGAAGTGCTGCAGGGCCTGCTCCAGCACGTCGGCACTGGAGATGTCCAAGTGGTTGGTGGGCTCGTCCAAACACAGCAGGGGCTTGGGGGCCACGAGCATCTTCGCCAGGGCGAGCCGCCCCTTCTCGCCGCCGGAGAGCACCGACACCTTCTTGTCCACGGCGTCCCCCGTGAACAAAAACGCGCCCAGCAGGCTGCGCACCTGGGAGATGGACCAGCCGGGCGCGGCGTGATCCAGCTCCTCGAAGACGGTGTTGCCCGCGTGCAGCTCTTCCAGCTGGTGCTGGGCGTAGTAGGTGAGATCGACGTTCACGCCGTAGTCGATGGTGCCGGCGTCGGGCTTTTCCACCCCGGCGATCATCTTCAAGAGCGTGGATTTGCCCGCGCCGTTGGGGCCCACGAGCGCCACCTTGTCGCCGCGGTACATCGTGAAGTCGATGCCGTCGTACACCGTGTGGTCGCCGTAGCGCTTCACGAGGCCGCGCGCCCGCACCACCTCATCTCCCGTGCGCGGCGGCTGCACGAAGTTGAAGTGCACCGTCTTCTTCTCCTCGGGGATGACCGGCAGCGTCTCCTTGATCTTCTCGATGCGCCGCTCGCGCTCCTGGGCCTGCTTGGCCTTGGTGGCCTTGTAGCGGAAGCGGTCGACGAAGGCTTGCAGGTGCGCGATCTCCTCCAACGATTTCGCACGCTCTGCCTTGATGCGCTCCAAGCGCTCCTCGCGTGCCACCAGGTACTTCGAGTAGTTGCCCTTGTACAGGTTCACTTCCCCGTTGTCGATTTCCGCCACGCGGTCGACCATGTTGTCCATGAAGGCGCGGTCGTGGGAGACGACGATGCCCGTGCCGGCATACCCGCGCAGAAAGCCCTCGAGCCACTTCACCGATTCCAAGTCCAGGTGGTTCGTCGGCTCGTCGAGCAAGAGCACCTCGGGATTGCGGATGAGCAGTTTCGCCAGCGCGATGCGCATCTGCCAACCGCCGGAGAACTCGGTGGTGGAGCGGGTCATGTCGCGCTCGGTGAAGCCGAGGCCGAACAGCACGCTTCGCACCTTCGACTCCAACGAGTAGCCGCCGAGCATCTCGTAGGCGTCCCGCGCCCGGCCCACGGCCGCCAGCTGCGCTTCGGTGGGGTTCGCGCCCAGCTCCGCTTCCAGCTTGTGCAGGCGCTGCTCGGCTTCGAGCACCTCGGTTTGCGACGAGATGACCTCTTCGAAGACGGGGAGGTCTCCCATCTCGATGGCCTCCTGCTCCAGATAGCCCACGCGCGCGCCCTTGGCGAAGAGCACGCGGCCCTCGTCCGGATCGTCCTCGCCGGAGATGATGTTGAGCAGTGTCGTCTTGCCCGCGCCGTTAGGGCCCACAAGCGCCAGCCGGTCGTACTCTTCCAAGCGGAACGTCACGTCGTGGAACAGCGTGCGACCGCCGTAGGATTTCGAAAGATGTTCAGTTTGCAGGATCATAAGCGCTTCCCGAAGTTTGTCGTCTCGGGACGGCCCGAAGCCGCCCCGCATTCCATCAAGGAGCGACGCCTAAGCCGCCCCGCTTTTGCCAACTGCATAGTGTAACGCATCCGAGAAACGATGCGTCCCGCTATGCCTTCCGGTACTTCTGAAAACGGCTGTTGGGCTTATCGGGAACCGTCCGCACCCCCTCATGCCTCAACCAATTCGAAGGCCTTCCGGTAGACGGGCTCCGCCTCCCAGCCCTTCGCCTCCACCTCTTCCAGGGTGAGCCATGCGAAGGACTCGTGCTCGTGGCTCAGACGCACGTCGCCGGACCGCCAGCGGCAAACGAAGTCGACGCCGAGGATCCGCCGCCCCGGGGCGCGCAACGTCCAGGCGTCGAAGGGCTCGCCGACCTCGATTTCCAAACCGGTCTCCTCGCGCACCTCGCGCACCAGCGCCTCCTGCCAGCTCTCGCCCGCCTCCACGCATCCCCCCGGAAGATCCTCCTCGAGGTCGGGCGCGATGCTGAGACGGCGCGCCGCATCGGGCTTGAACAGGAACAGCATGCGGCCGTCCTTGAAGATGCAGCCTTTTACCGCAACGCGCTCCCTCGGCTTCGACGCCGCGGCTTGATCGAACCCATCAGTATCATATTGCGCGTGCCCCACGGCCGCCTCCTCGAGTAGGTTATTCCAAACACCCCCGTACCATAGCAGAGAGCCCCGCGATTCCTGCGCACGACCTCCTTCAGTTCACGAAGTGCTGCTTTTCTGCACGAGATCTCGAGTTATAAGCGTCTAGAAGAGATAGAATTAACGAATAGCAATATTCCCAGCATCTAATGAGGCAGTTTTCGAGAGAACGCCTTCGGAACCGGAACGGCGGCGCCCAAGCACGCAGCGGCAAGGACGAAGACGACGGCTTTCGCGGGAAAGCATAGGATGAGCAGCAACGCCACCATCAGCGGCTGGCGCATAGCGGCGCCCAAGAGGGCCGCCGTGCTGACGGAAAGCGCGAAGACCGGGTCGATGCCAAAGAGCCCGGCGGCGGCATAGCCGATGGCGATCCCCGAGAAGATGAGCGGGAAGAAGTGGCCGCCGCGCCAACCGAGTCCGAGGCACACCTGGCTGGCCAGCACCTTGAGAAACCCCGTCGCGAGCAACGCCCCGGCACCGAGGGCCGTCCACTGCTGCGCCAGCATCTCGGTCTGGGCCTCGCCGGCGAACAGGGTAAATGGGAGAAAGATCCCAAGAACTCCCAGTATCGCACCGGCAACGACCGCCTTCACTACGACGCGATCGCCGAGCCGCGCGGACAGCTTGCCCACGGCCCAGCCGAAGCCATGAAAGAGCCAGCCGGCGCAGGCGCCAAGCGCAATGACGGGAAGCGCCCAGGCGAGCTCGGATGTCCCCACGGCCATGTCGGAGAAGTGCGGCAGCCCCGAACCGCCGCCAGCCACCTCGTTGAGCAGCATGAACGCCCCCAGCGCCCCGGCCACGGAGAGCAGGTACACCGCCGTTTTGACCGGTTTGGAAACCTGGGGCGCGGAAACCACCGTCGCGGTGAACGAGTCGATCCGGCGCCGACGCCCGTCGGCATCGTCCGCATAGCCGAACAGCGGCGCCGCCAGACCGAACAGCGGGGCCGAGAAGATCGCCGACAAAATGGCCGCCGTGCCCGCGTTCGCCAGCTCGCGCATCTCGGCGCCCACGAACTTGAGTCGGTCCCCCACCCAGCTGCAAAGCCCCGCCACCACGCCGGTGAGGCCAGCCTCGGGCCCGATGCTGCCGCCGAACAGAAGCGGCAGGAGCGCGCCGAAGAACATGGCTCCCAAATGCCGGTAATCGTAGCGCCCGGTTTTCTTCACCTCGGCGAGCACCGCGTTCATATCATCGGGGTACGGCCCCACGTTCTTTTGAAACAATCCGATGGCAACGCCGCCGGCAACGCAGAAGGCAAGCGGGTACACGACAGCGGGCATCCCTATCGCCGCCAGCCATGCCGGCGCCTTCACCCACAAAAGATCGAGGCCCGCGTTCATGAGAAAGAAGAACGCCCAGCAAAACGCCCCGGCGCAAGCCCCGAGCACCACGGTCACCACAGCAAATGCAATCCGTTTCACGACGGCTTCCTTTCCCGGGCGAAAAGCTCTTTGAATACGAAAAGGCCCCTCCGAGGAGGGGCCTGCGAATTCATGGTGGTCGCTACAGGATTTGAACCTGTGACCCCCGCCGTGTGAAGGCGATGCTCTCCCGCTGAGCCAAGCGACCGAAGGGTTTCGCAACTCACTGGGTGACTTGCGACGGCTGTATATACTACACGGATTTCGCGACGCGCGCAAGGGGGAATCTTGTATACTATCCCAACATATTCACAATTCCACCGTTTGGCGGTTCTTCCCGCGCTTTCAGTGCCGAGGCCGTCCATCCCGAAACGGCGCACGAGAAAGAGAGGTTCCGGCCCCATGGCAAGCGATTTGACGAGCGATACCTTCCTCGCCTCCAAGAAGATCAGCGACGAAATCAAGGCCGATCTGGCCGTGCACCCAGAGAAATACACCATGCTCACGGGCGACCGCCCCACGGGCCGTCTGCACATGGGCCACTACTTCGGCACCATCCGCGAGCGCGTCGCCTTGCAGAACGCCGGCGTCACCACCCGCATCATCATCGCCGACTACCAGGTCATCACCGACCGCGACACCACGGCCAACATCGCCGACAACGTGCACAACATGGTCATCGATTATCTGGCCTGCGGCATCGATCCGGAGAAGACCATCATCTTCACCCACTCCGCCGTGCCCGCCCTAAACCAGCTCATGCTCCCCTTCCTGTCGCTCGTCACCGAATCCGAGCTCATGCGCAACCCCACGGTGAAGGCCGAGCAGGAGGCCTCGGGCCACGCGCTCACGGGGCTGCTCCTCAGCTACCCGGTGCACCAGGCCTGCGACATCCTCTTCTGCAAGGGCAACGTCGTGCCCGTCGGCAAAGACCAACTGCCCCACATCGAGCAGACCCGCCAGATCGCCCGCCGCTTCAACGAGCGCTACGGGCGGGTGTTCCCGGAGCCCCACGGGCTTCTCACAGACGCCGTGGAAATCCCCGGCCTCGACGGGCGCAAGATGTCGAAGAGCTACGGCAACGCCATCGCCCTTTCGGCCACGGAAGAGGAGACCGCCAAGCTCATCAAGAAGTCGCAGACCGACTCCGAGCGCATGATCACCTTCGATAAGGAGAATCGTCCCGGCGTGTCGGCCCTACTGACCACGGCGGCGCTGACCACCGGCCGCACCGAGCAGGACATCGCGGCGGAGATCGGCAATGACGGCGCCGGCGCCCTCAAGCGCTACGTGACCGAGTCGGTGAACGCGTACCTGGCCCCCATCCGCGAGCGTCGCCGCGAGCTGGAAGGCCAGCCGGAGATGGTGCGCGAGATCCTGCACGAGGGCAACCGCCGCGCCAACGAGATCGCCAACACCACCTTGGACGAGGTGCGCGAGGCCATGGGCATGGTGTACTAGCCGCCGCGGGCAAGCTTATCGATACCGCGCGACCACGGCGCCCCCCTTAGCGGAGGGGGCGCCGTTTTTCTATACGGAGTCCTCCAGATCCATCTGCATGAGCTGGACGCTCTCGCGCATGCGCTGGGCATGGGCGCGCGAGAGTCGGTCGTCCTCGTAGGCGCTCTGGATCTGCTCCAACTCGAAGGTGTAGGCCTTGCGCTTGATATCCTCGGTGCGATCGCCGGCCTTGATGACGGAGGTCACCGTGGGCCGCGCGTCGTGCAGCGCCGCCACCGAGCGCTGGTACTCCACGAGCACCGCCGCCGCGTCCTCGGTGGGCACCTGGCTGGAGGCGACGGCCGCTTCAAGGTGCTCCACGGCATAGGTGCGCGTGGCCGTTTGCAGCCAGCGCATCTCCTCGGTCTGCTCGGCCAGCTCCGTGTTGCCCGGCAGCTCGCGCAGCACCGCGCGCACGCCGCGGTGCCACAGCGCCCGGAAGCGGCCGTTCCAGCGCTTCAACGTGCCGTGGCCCTTGCCGTGCTGCAGAAGCTGCATGGCCTGCTCGAGGCGCCCCATGTAGCGGTAGGCCACCACACCGGAGACGACGCCGCGCTCCATCAGCTCCATGGCGCGCTCGTACTCCCACATAAGGGCCTGAACGCGCAGCTCGACGTTCATCTCGCTCTCGATGCCGCTGTTGGCCTTGATGCGCGCAAGGCGGTCGTTGTAGGAGCGGATGACCGCCCGGGTCTCCGCGCGGTTCTCTCGGGTCTGCTGGGCCGCAAGCATCTCGATGACCTCGCGCATGATGTCCATGGTAGTGGCGGCATCCTGGTCGATGCGACGCAGCTCCTCTTCCCCCTTGTCGCGGGCCGGCGCCAGAAGCGGCACGACGAACGTGGCCAGAAGCAGCGTGCACACGATGACGCCGCAGGCGAGGAAGATCAGCAGCTCGCGCTGGGGAAAGGGCACGTTGGGCGGCCCGTAGACGGCATAGGTGGGAATGGAGAACATGATGGAGAGCGTGATGGTGCCCTTGGCCCCGCAAAACGTCGTGATGAGTGTGCTGCGCAGATCGCCTTTCCCGAAGCGGCGCTTCTCGTCACGGCGCACATGGTAGAGATCCATGGCGAGCACCCACAGAAATCGCGTGGCCAGAAGCACGAAGGTGAGCCCGAAGACGAGCAGGATGAGCGTGGAGTTCGTGATGCGCACGTTCTCCCACGTATCTTGCATGGCCAAGGGAAGCTGAGTCCCCAGAAGCACGAACACGATGCCGTTCAGGGCATAGGTGAGCACGTGCCACACGCTGCCCGAGACGATGTTCATGCGCGAGACCGAAGGGCCGATGACCCCCTTGGGGGAGGTGACGTTGATGAGTCCGGCCACCACCACGGCGATGACGCCGGATACATGGCACACGTTGGCCACCAGGTAGATGAGGAAGGGGATGAGCACCTCGAAGAGCACATGGAAGTTCGTGTTCTCCACACCGATGGAGCGGGCGCGCTTGACGACCCCATTGCCGAGCAAACCCAGCAAAATGCCGAGCAGCAGACCGCCGACGAACTCCACGAGGAAGTCGACCCCGGCGTCAATCAGGGAGAACGATCCAGTGACCACGGCAGCAATGGCGAACTGGAAGGACACGATGCCCGAGGCATCGTTCAAGAGCAGCTCGCCCTTCAGCATGGAGGCCTGGCGCTTCGGGATGTCCACCTGCTTCGAAAGCGACGAGACCGCCACGGCGTCGGTGGGGCCCAAGGCCGCGCCGAGGGCGAAGGCCGCCGCCAGCGGGATGGAGGGCACGAACGCGTTCAGCAGAAAGCCGATGACGAGCGTGGTGGCCACCACGAGGCCTATGGCCAGGGAGAGCACGGGCTTGCGCTCGCGCCAGAGCGCTTGCTTGTCGGCATGCTTCGCCTCGTCGTAGAGCAAAGGCGCGATGAACATGACGAGGAACAGCTCCGGGTCGAGCGTCACCTCCACCTCGCCGCCGGCCACAACGGCAATGAGGAGCCCGATGACGATCTGGATGAGCGGAAGCGAGACGCGCGGGATAATCTGGTCGATGAGCGAGGACGCCAAGACGGCGACGAGCAGGAGCAGACCGAGGGTCAGCGCTTCCACAAATGCATCTCCTTTTGGGTGTCGGCAATGGACGAATAAGATATTTTAGAGCATGGCGGGCTATCGGGAAAGGCGCACGCGGAAGTTGCGGCCGCTCTTCTCCAGCTCGTAATCTCCCACCGAGGCCATGTACTGGCGCATCTGGGAATAGCCGAGGTCGCGCACCTTGAAGTCCTTGAACTTGGCACGCAGGGCGTCGGTGATGGTGGAGAGCATGATGCCCTCGGCGCCAGCGCCGGCCACCAGCTCGCGGATGTAGCCGGCCGGGGTGTCGCCCGCGGGCTTCTTCTTGCGCGGCGCGGTTTTCTTGGGAGCGGCCTTCTTGGGGGTCTCGTTCTTGGCCGCATTCGTCTTCGCGGCGGCCTTCTTGGCGGTCTCCTTCTTCGCGATGGCCTTCTCTACAGTGGGCTTCTCGACTGCGGGAATCTCCTCCGCCTTCGGCTTGGCTGCCTTACGGCGGCGCGTCGACTTCTGCGGCTCAGCGGGCCTCTCGACTTCCGCGGGCTTCTCAACTTCCACGAGCTCCTTCGACTCGCTCGCCTTCGCCCCTTCGGCGACATCAGCCTTCTTCGTCTGGCGGGTCTTGCGCTCGGCGCGGGCGCGACGTCCGGGCCGCACGTCCTTCGGAGCCTCCGGTGCCACAGGTTCTGTCTCCGGCGCTGCCTCCATGACCACCTCGATGCCCTCGGAGGCCGGCACCTCCACCGCCACTTCCGCGGAAGCAGCCTGCTGTTCCGCTTCGCCCTCGGGCAGCGCGGCGGCGGGCTGGCGACCCTCCGCCAGACGCGCGACGGCCTTCGTCGCAACCTTGCGTGTGCCGCGGTGGCTGCGCGAGCGGCGATTCGGCTTCTCAGGCTTCTCCGCCTCGGCCGAGGACACCTCAGTCGCGGCCGCCTCTCCATCGAGCTCAGAGGTGACGTCGGCGGCCTCTTCTGCCTTAGCGGTCTTCGCGGTCTTCGCGGCCTTCTCGACCTTCTCGACCTTTCCCACCTCGGGCTTCTCCGCCTTCTCGGCGCGTTCCTCGCCTTCGGCAAGCTCCACGGTGACCGAGCTGTGATCTTTGGTGATGCGCACCCGCGTGAACTCCTCGAGCAGCTTCGAGAGCAGGTTCGTGCCGTAGCTGCGCACGTCGAAATCGGGATAGCGCTTCTGCAGGCGACTGCCGATCTCGCCCAGACCGGTAGCCTTGCCGTTGTTCTGGTTGTCGGTGATGATGTCCACCACCGCCTGCTCCACGGAGTCCTTCGGTACCGCGTTGCCGCCGCCGCCCTTCTCGTTGCGCTTGTTCTGCACAAGCAGCTCGAGCGTGGTGAACACATCACAGGCGCGGCGGAAGGGCGTGGGGGTCTTCTTCTCCCCCATGCCGATGACCATGCGCCCGCTCTCGCGCAGGCGGCTGGCCAGGCGCGTGAAGTCCGAATCGCTGGACACGAGGCAGAAGCCATCGACGTTGTCGGTGTAGAGGATGTCCATGGCGTCGATGATCATAGCGGAATCCGTGGCGTTCTTGCCCTGGGTGTAGCCGAACTGCTGGATGGGCGTGATAGAGTTCTCCAGCAGCGCGTCCTTCCATTTCGCGTGCAGCGTGAGCGTCCAGTCGCCATAGATGCGCTTGATGGTGACGGTGCCGTACTTCGACAGCTCGTTCAAGATCGGCTTCAGATAGCGCGCCGACACGTTGTCCGCATCGATGAGCAGCGCGAAGCGGCGGTCGGACGACTCGGTGGTTGTCTTTGATTCCATGGGAGGTAAATTCCTTGCTTGAGATAAGGGGCCTTTGTCACTCAGTATGGCACACTTCGACCCAAAATGCTGCACCTATCTTGGACTCAGGTCAAGCCGTAACGTTGAGAAGCGCAGCTTGCCTTTCTGGAGAAATGGGACGTTGCGGGACAGGAGCAGCCGAGATGCAGTCGAAGCAACAAGAAAGCCAGCGACGATAAGCCGCTGGCCTGGCATTTCGGTGGTGCACCATGAAGGACTCGAACCTTCGACCTTGGGATTAAGAGTCCCCTGCTCTACCAACTAAGCTAATGGTGCACTTGGTTCCTGCGCAAAGCGCTTGAATATTTTAGGCGAAGCTTTTCTGAATTGCAAGCCCTAATTTTCAAGCGCGCTGGGGTGGATGATGGGACTCGAACCCACGATCTCCAGAGCCACAATCTGGCGCCTTAGCCAACTAGGCCACACCCACCATTTCGCGCAAGGCAGAATTATAGGCAACAGAGCGCCTGGGTGCAAGAGTTATTTTTCCCATGCCGCTCCCCGCGCCATGGACGCCGCTCCCGCTCCTGCCGCCGCTCCCGGCACCCGTTAATCCGCCCCGCCACCGTCCGGCCGCTTCCGAGAACCCTGGCACCAACGTGTACGCAGCAGCGCACTTTAGCGGACCGCCAAGTCCTTCACCACTTCCCCGCCGAGAATGAGGCCGGCTACGGAGGGGACGAAGGCAACTGAGCCGGGTGCCGGACGCGCGCCGTCCTTCACAGCCATGTCGTCATCTGTAGGAACGAGCGGGGGCTCAGTGGAGTAGACCACCTTCAACGACGGAATGCCTCGCCGCCGCAACTCGCGACGCATGACGCGGGCGAGCGGATCGACCGAGGTCTCGTAGATGTCCGCCACCCGAAACGCCGTCGGATCGAGCTTGTTGCCCGCGCCCATGGACGACACAATGGGCACGCCCGCTGCAAAGGCCGCCTCCACCAGGGCGATTTTCGCACTCACCGTGTCCACCGCGTCAATCACATAATCGAAGGCCGCGAAATCGAACTGGTCGGCCGTCTCGGGAAGGAAGAAGCACTGGCGAGGGCGCACGATGCACGACGGATTGATGGAGGCTACGCGCTCGGCCGCCACCTCGACCTTCGAGCGCCCGATAGCGTCCAGCGTGGCGATAATCTGCCGGTTGAGGTTAGTCGGATCCACCGTGTCAGAGTCGATGAGATCGAGCGCCCCCACCCCGCTGCGAGCCAGCGCCTCCACCGCATAGCCGCCCACCCCGCCGATGCCGAACACGGCCACCCGAGCCGCCGCCAATCGGTCGAGCCCGTCTTGCCCCAGCAGCAACCGCGTCCGCGCGAAGAGGTCATCCACGAGAGCACTCCCATCATCCCTGAAGAGCGTCGAGTGTCGAACACGGGCGCTCTTGCAAAAAGTTTCGCAAAAATGGTCACAAAATCAAGTTTTGAACTCTGCGAAGACCGCAAACCCATCATTTTCAGCAGCGAAACGCAGAAAAGAGGCGTTAAACTAGGCGAACAGGGTCGAAAATCGAAGATATAGAGTTCAAAACTCGATTTTGTGACCATATTATCGCAGTTTTTTGTCGGGAAGGCGCTTGCGGCCCCGATTAGGAGAAGACCATGCCCCAACGATCCTCGCAGCACAAAAACTTGACCCCCGCTATCGACATCGCTTTGGCACTCTTGCTCTCGATGAGCCTTGTGACCGGATGCAGTGCCTCGATGGTAGGTGATGAGGCACCGGGCGGTGGGCCGGCCCCTGAGCTCGCGAGCACAGGGTCGCCCGACGACTCGCAAGAGCCGCAGGCCACTCCTGCAGAGGACGCAAACCAGCAGAAAGCCGAAGCTGCCAGCGAAAACCAACCCGCAACCGACGGCGGCACCCTCTCCTACCGCGACATCCCCGCCTTCGATGGCAATCCCTACGTCTACGTGAACGACGGCGAGCCGGTGTTCACCGACGAGCAGCGCGCGGCCGAACCGGGGTATGAGAGGTACGGCGAACTGGACGAGTTAGGCCGCTGCACCGCCGCCTTCGCCGTCGTGGGCCCCGAGACTCAGCCCGCGGAAAAGCGCGGCTCCATCGGCGAGGTGCGCCCCTCCGGCTGGCAGATGGCCAAGTACGACTTCGTAGAGGGCAAGTACCTGTTCAACCGGTGCCATCTTCTCGGCTACCAGCTCACGGGCGAGAACGCCAATTCGCAAAACCTCATCACCGGCACGCGCTACCTGAATGTCCAGGGCATGCTGCCCTTCGAGAACGCCGTGGCCGACTACGTGGACGCCACGGGCAACCACGTGCTCATGGCCGTGACGCCCGTATTCGAGGGAAGTGAGCTGGTGGCCCGCGGCGTGCACATGATGGCGGAGTCCGTGGAAGATGGCAGCGAGGGCGTGGCCTTCAACGTCTTCTGCTACAACGTGCAACCGGGGGTGGTCATCGACTACGGCACGGGCGAATCGATGCTCGAGGAGGACGCCACTCCCCTGCCCGACGTGTCGGGAGCCGAGGAGGCGGCCGCCCCGAGCGAGAGCGCAGGCGCCGGCGAGGCGTCCGAGAAGGGCGCGACGGGCTCGGCTGAGAGCAAGGGCGTCGCCGAGTACGTGCTGAACACGAACTCGAAGAAGTTCCACACGCCGAGCTGCTCGTCCGTGGACCAGATGAGCTCCAAGAACCGCGAGGACGTCGAGGACACCCGCGAAAACCTCATCGCGAAGGGCTACGATCCCTGCAAGCGCTGCAACCCGTAGACATCGACACCGGGAAGCGATGATCCCGCCGCATGCCAAAGAGCTCAGCGGGAAGATCTGGACCAGTTCTGGGTTTTTCACCCGATTTAACCCCATAAGTAGAGAAAAGGTCGGAAGCAATAAGCTTCCGACCTGGTGTTTCTTGGTAGGGCCGCCCGGATTCGAACCGAGAACCAAGGGATTATGAGTCCCCTGCTCCACCGTTGAGCTACAGCCCCAGATGCGTTGGCTATTCTAGCGCAAGTCGGCCAAACTCGCCAAACCTACATTTTCACCGGCGCCGACACGCCCAGCAGGTTCAGGCTCAAAGCCAGCACGATGCGGGTGGCGTCGCACAGGGCCAAACGCGCCGTCTGCACGTCGGCGTCGTCGGTGAGCACGTGGCAGTTGGTGTAGAACTGGTGGAACAGCGACGCCAGGTCCTGCGCGTAGTGGGTCAGGCGGAACGGCGCGCGGTCGCGGGCCGCCAGGGCGATGAGGTTGCCGAAGTCGGCCATCTTGCGCATGAGCGCCAGCTCGGAGGGATGGGTGAGCGGCGTCAGGTCGCAATCCTCGGGAATGATCTTCTCGGCGAGCTCGCCCATCGTCATCTCCCCCGCCTCGACAGCGGCGGCGTCGGCCACATCGGCCGCCTTGCGCAGGATGGAGCAGATGCGCGCGTGCGCGTACTGCACGTAGTACACCGGGTTGGAGGCGTCCTTCTTCTTCGCCACCTCGATGTCGAAGTCGATGGGCTGGTCGGCCGAGCGGGAGAGCATGAGGTAGCGGGTGGCATCCACGCCCACCTCGTCGATGAGCTCCTCGAAGGTGACCATCTCGCCGGTGCGCTTGGACATGCGCACGGCCTTGCCATCGCGGAACAGGTTCACGAGCTGCCCCAGCTGCACCTCGAGCGCCCCGGGCCAGCCCCAGGCCTCCAGCATGCACTCGCAGCGCTTGATGTAGCCGTGATGGTCGGCACCCCACAGATCGATCAGGTGGTCGAAGCCGCGCATCATCTTGTCGTAGTGGTAGGCCACGTCGCTCATGAAATAGGTGGCCTCGCCGTCGCCCTTGATGAGCACGCGGTCCTTGTCGTCGCCCAAATCGGTCGAGCGGAACCACAGGGCACCGTCCTTTTCGTAAAGGTAGCCCTTCTCGCGCATGGCGTCCAGCGAGCGGGACACGGCGCTCTCGCCGTTCTCGTCCTCAACGTACAGCGAGCGCTCGGAGAACCACTTGTCGAAGGTGGTGCCGAAGTTGGCCAGCACCTCGCGCTGGTTCTTGAGCGTCATGTCGTAGGCCATCTCGCGGAAGGCCTCGACGCGCTCCTCATCGGAGACGTTCAGCCACTTGTCGCCGTCCTGGTCGATGATGTCCTGGGCGATGTCCTTCACGTAGGCTCCGCCGTAGCACGCCTCGGGCATCTCAACATCGCGGCCGAGCAGCTGCTGGTAGCGCACGTTCACGGAGTTGCCGAACACGTCCATCTGGTTGCCGTGGTCGTTGATGTAGTACTCCTCGTACACATCGTAGCCGCCGTGGCGCATGACGCGCGCCATGGCATCGCCGAGCGACGCCCAACGGCCGTGGCCCACGTGAAAGGGGCCGGTGGGGTTGGCGGACACGTACTCGAGGTTCACGTAGCGCTCACCCTCGGGAATGGTGCCGCGACCGAAGTTGTCGCCCTCTTCGCGCACCTCGCGCACGACGCCTTGCAGCACGGCGTCGGACAGGCGGATGTTGATGAAGCCGGGGCCCGCGATCTCCACGGCGGCGATCATATCGTTTGCGGGAATGTGATCCACGATGATCTGGGCGATCTCGCGGGGGTTCTTGTGAGCGAGCTTCGCGGTGCGCATGGCGACGGTGCTCGCCCAGTCGCCGTTGGCCTCGTCGCGGGGTCGCTCAAGAGCTGCCTGCGGGGCCTCCGCCAGCTCAAGTGAGCCGTCGGCACGGGCCGCATCGATCGCGGCATCGATGATCGCTTCGAGGGATTCGCGAATTTCCATTGATCTAACTTCCTCTTCTGTACGTCTTCAGTACGTCGGCGTTACCACGCGCGCGGGCTGTGCCGTACCCAATCGCGCCTATAAGCGGCCATAATAGCATGAACGGCCCGAGAAAAACAGGAGCGCCCGAGCACTGTGCCCGGGCGCTCCCGCTAACGGTCTTCGCAGGTCAGAACTATGCAAGTGCACAAAACCGACCACAATTCCGAGAAGCTACGACAGGATCACCATGGCCGCCGTGAGGATCACGATGCAAACCACACCGAGAACCACGAACAGCTTGGCGCCGAACTTGAGCCACGTGGAGTACTCCACCTTGGCGAGGGCCAGACCGCCCATGATGGCGCCGGAGGTCGGCGTGAACAGGTTCACGAGGCCGTTGCCGGCGGAGTAGATCATGACCATGGTCTCCACCGAGAAGTTCAGCTGGTGGGCCAGGCCGCCCAGAATCGGGATGGAGACCGTCGCCATGCCAGAGGACGACGGGATCAGGAAGGACAGCACGATGTAGAGCAGGAAGGACAAGGGCGCGAAGATGATCGCCGACATGCCCGTCAGCGCTGCGGCCGCGTTGTTCAGGATCCACATGTCAAGGCCCGTCTTGGCCATGAGCACGGTGATGGAGCGGGCGAGCGCGATGATGAGCACGACCGACATCATGTCGGCGGCGCCGTTGATGAACGCCTTCACGAAGCGGCTCTCGGACACGCCGCCGATGACGCCGATGACAAGAGCCATGAGCAGGAACCACGTGGAGGCCTCGTCGAAGTACCAGCTGCCCAGCGGCACGCCAGTCAGGAAGCTCGACCAGGCCGGGGTGACCTCCTCCTCGGCAACGGAGGTGGCCTCAACCGGAGCGGCAAGCGTCGTCGTGGTGCCGTTCGCCTCGTCGTAGGCGCTCACAAGCTCCTCGCCGGTCACGGTGGTCGTCACTTCCTGGGTGGTGGCGCCGGCATCGAAGATGGTGACGCCGAGGTCGGCCCAGGGAATGAACGAGACGATCATGATGACGAAGGTGAGCGCGAACACGATGAGCGACCACTTCTGGCGGCCGGACATCTTCGGCGTCGCGGCGGCGTCATCGTCGGCGGCCTCGGTCTCGGACTCCTTCATGCCCCACTCGTTCATCATGTCCTGCTGCTCCTGCAGCGACAGGAAGGTGGAGCCCTTGTCGGCCTTCACCTTCTTGGCGTAGCGCATCACGAAGACGATGGCGATGGCGAGCGACACGAGCCAAATGATCACGCCGAGCGCGATGATGATGCCCTGGTTCACGGACACGCCGATGCCGTTCAAAGCGTCGACGGCCACGCCGACGGCGAACGGGTTCACGGTGGAGCCCATGACGCCGACGCCGGCGCCGAGCAGCACCACGGCCGCGCCGGTCAGGCTGTCGAAGCCGGCGGCCACCATGGTGGCGGCGAGCAGCAGGTAGAAAGGCACCGTCTCCTCGCACATGCCGTAGGTGGTGCCGCCGATGGAGAAGATCGCCATCAAAATCGGGATGAGCACGAGCTCGTTGCCCTTCAGCTTGTGCACGAGGGCCGCGATGCCGGCGTCAAGGGCGCCGGTCTCGGTGACGATGCCCAGAAAGCCGCCCAGGATCATGACGAACAGGCACACGCCGATGGCGTCCTGGAAGCCGAACACGGGCGCGGTGAGCACCTGGGAAAGCGTCGCGCCCTGGACGCCCTCGACGCCCGACGCGGACATGATAACAGTGACAATCGCCAGAACCACCAAGATGATGAGCAAGATGGTGAACGAGGACAGAGGCGCCCTCTTTTTCTTGCCTTTCTCTGCAGCTGCCATGGTTATCCCTCCTTAATCGAATGACTGACAAAACACGGGGGCCGTGCGGTTCCCCTCCCGACTCCGCACGGCCCCGAGGTGTCGAACTATGTGCCAGCTACCGTAGCGGTACGAAAGCTACTGCAGCGTGGCGTACATGACGGCCTTGATGGTGTGCATGCGGTTCTCGGCCTCGTCGAAGACCTTGGAGGCCTTGGACTCGAACACCTCGTCCTCCACTTCCATCTCGGTGACGCCGAAGCGCTCGGCGATGTCGGCACCGATGGTGGTGTTGGTGTCGTGGAAAGCCGGCAGGCAGTGCAGGAAGATGGCGCCGGGGTTGGCCATGGCCATGACTTCCTTGGTCACGCGGAACTTCTCGAGATGCTTGATGCGCTCGGCCCACACCTCGTCGGGCTCGCCCATGGACACCCACACGTCGGTGTAGATGACGTCGGCGCCGGTGCAGGCGTCCTTCACGTCATCGGTGCACTTCACGGTGCAGCCGTTCTCGGCGGCGATGGCCTCGCAGGTCTTCACGAGCTCGGCGTCGGGCATGTTCTCCTTCGGGCCGCAGGCCACGAAGTTCATGCCGAGCTTGGAGCACACGACCATCAGCGAGCGGGCCACGTTGTTGGCGGCGTCGCCCATGAACACGAGGGTCTTGCCCTTGATGTCGTAGTTGAAGTTCTCCTGCACGGTGAGGATGTCGGCGAGCATCTGGGTGGGATGCCACTCGGTGGTGAGCCCGTTCCACACCGGCACGCCGGCGTTCTCGGCCAGATCCTCCACGTCGGTCTGGGCGAAGCCGCGGAACTCGATGCCGTCGTAGAAGCGGCCGAGCACGCGGGCGGTGTCCTCGATGGACTCCTTCTTGCCCATCTGCGAGGAGCCGGGATCAAGGTAGGTCACGCCCATGCCGAGATCCATGGCGCCGACCTCGAAGGCGCAGCGGGTGCGCGTGGAGGTCTTCTGGAACAGCAGCACGATGTTCTTGCCCTCGAGGTAGCGGTGCGGGGTGCCGGTGCGCTTGAGGTCCTTGAAGTTCTTGGAGAGCTTCAGCAGGTACTCGATCTCCTCGGTGGAGAAGTCGAGCAGGCGGAGGAACGGACGACCGCTGAGATTGATAGGCATGTTCTGTTTCCTTTCCCTTGAAAGAGACATTTGTATCGCGCGGGCCCCCGAAAGCCGGAGGACCCGCGCCTCTTTTACGGCCCAGCGCTGGCTGGCTAGACTGGGCCGGAAAAGACGGACGTAAGAGTGCTCCTTGACGGAGCGGGCGCCTTGCGGCTTACAGAGCCTCGCGCCAGGCCGGCATGGACATGCAGCGCGGGCCGCCACGGCCGCGGGAG
>CABSMC010000049.1 GCA_902478715.1 uncultured Adlercreutzia sp. | reverse complement strand
GCGGTACGCGAGCTGGGTTCAGAACGTCGTGAGACAGTTCGGTCCCTATCCTCCGCGGGCGCAAGGGAGTTGAGGAGATCTGCCCCTAGTACGAGAGGACCGGGGTGGACGGACCTCTGGTGACGCGGTTGTCGACCAACGGCACCGCCGCCTAGCTACGTCCGGCACGGATAACCGCTGAAGGCATCTAAGTGGGAAGCCGCCTCCGAGATGAGCTCCCTTTCCGGTAAGGGCCCAGATAGACTATCTGGTCGATAGGGCGCAGCTGCAAGCAGGGCGACCTGCTCAGGCGAGCGCTACTAATAGCCCGAGCTCTTCTTCATTGCCATTGACTACGTACGGCGATCATCGATGGACGTGTCGCGCGCATGCAACCGCCAGGGTGGCGCGGGTATCCTGCCCGGGCCCCTCGGACGGCACACAGTTG
The DNA here is from genome assembly GCA_902478715.1 of uncultured Adlercreutzia sp. Lineage (GTDB taxonomy): Bacteria > Actinomycetota > Coriobacteriia > Coriobacteriales > Eggerthellaceae > Adlercreutzia. Next base: position 18,215 of record CABSMC010000049.1, on the reverse strand, counting down.
CCGCGGGAGCGCCTCCCGCGAGCGGAACCATGGAGTGGGGGATCACCCGATCCCATTCCGAACTCGGCAGTTAAGCCCCACCTCGCCGAAAGTACTGCGGCCCCGGGCCGCGGGAGGACAGGTCGTTCCGCTCGCAGGGGGCGCTTTGCTGTGTCCACAAGTTTTGAGATAGCTTCTACTGAGGAAGCGTGCTTTCGAGACGCCCATGCGGGCGTCTTTTTGTTTTTGTGCGCCCTTAACCGTGAAATGGGAACGGCTTCTTTCTTTGAAAATATAAGGACGCGTATAATGTTTTCTGGAAAACTGGCGTCGATGACAGAGCCGTAAGGCTCGTCAGGAAAGGGAGGTTTCCCTTGAGTTCAGAGACCCCTGAAGATAAGAAGCGCGTTGAGGAGGCGCTGAAGGATCCGGCGAAGCTGAAGGAGTTGGTGGAGGCTCTTTCCGATGGGAGCCGTCGCGGCCGCCAGCAGGCAGCGAAGGTCATTGCGGGCGTGGCTGCTGAGAATCCTGAAATACTCGTGCCTTTCGCGTCCGATCTCGTCGACGCATTGGAGCGCCCCGAGGCTCAGACGCGTTGGGAATGTCTTGATGCGCTGACTTACGTTGTGCCCTTCGACTCTCGGCCATGCGACAAGGCCATCCCTGGCGCCGAGGCGGCCCTGTTCGACGAGGACAGCGGTCCTTTGCGCTTGGCCGCCATGCGCTTTCTGTGCAAGCTGGGCGCGACGACCGAGAAGCGCTCGGAAAAGGTATGGCCTCTCATCGACGAGGGCATCCAGTGTTATCACGGCGATTTGGAATTCCAGGATATGCTCTTGGCGGTCATCGACTTTTCCCAAGGGAAGCTGGACGGGTCTGTGAAAAGCGCCCTGGCCGATCGTATGCGCTTCGATGCCGAGAACGGCAAGGGCATGCTCAAGCGCCGTGCCAACCAAATCATCGAGAATGTTGCCTAGTTCCAAGGAGATTGTTGCATGAGCTTTGAAGCTTCTTTGAAGGTGGGCGCTGGGGCCTACACCTATTACCCGGTGAGCGAGATAGAGGGGGCGGCGCAGCTGCCTTACTCCCTTACCGTGCTTTTGGAGAATGTGCTGCGCTGCGGGCGCACGCCCGAAGAGGCCCAGGCCATGGCCGAGCGCATCGTAGCTGCCGGCTTAGCGGGCCAGACAGGCGAGGAAGTGGAGTTCTCGCCGGCGCGTGTGTTGTTCCAGGACTTCACGGGTGTGCCGGTGTTCGTCGATTTCGCCGTCATGCGTGAGGCCTGCGCCGATCTGGGCGGCGATCCGAAGAAAATTAATCCCCAGGTGCCGTGCGATTTGGTCATCGATCATTCGGTCATTGCGGATGTGGCCGGGTGCGACGGCTGCATGGATGAGAACATGAAGCTGGAGTTCAAGCGCAACGGCGAGCGCTACGACTTCCTGAAATGGGCCCAGGAGTCCTTCGAGAATGTGCGCATCGTGCCGCCGGGGCAGGGCATCTGCCACCAGCTGAACATCGAGAAGTTCGCCAGCGTGGTCATGGAGTCTCCCGCCGGCCTTACCGGCGCCGATGGCACGTCCGTGGTGTATTTCGACACGCTTGTGGGCACCGATTCCCATACGCCCACGGCCAACGGCATCGGTGTGCTCGGTTGGGGCGTGGGCGGCATCGAGGCGGAGGCGGCCGCGCTGGGCCAACCCATCACGACGCTCGTGCCCCGCGTCATCGGCGTGAAGCTGACGGGCGACTTGTCCGAAGGCGTGTCGGCCATGGACGTGTCGCTGACGTTCGCGCAAATGCTGCGCGAACGCGGGGTGGTGGGCTGCTTTGTGGAATGCTTCGGCCCCGGCGTGGCGGCGCTTTCCGCCACCCAGCGCGCCTGCATCTCGAACATGACCCCGGAGTACGGCTGCACCTGCACGCTGTTCCCGGTGGACGACCGCACCCTGGACTACCTGCGCCTCACGGGTCGCAGCGCCGAGCAGGTGGCTCTGGTTGAAGCTTACGCGAAGGCCCAGGGCTACTGGAACGATCCCGAGGCGGCGCCGCGCACCTATGCCGAGGTGATCGAGCTCGATCTTTCCACAGTCCAACCTTCTTTGGCGGGCCCCTCGCGCCCCCACGATCGCATTCCGCTCGCCAAGGCCAGCGAGCGCTTCCGCGCCATCTGCGCCGAGCGCGGCCTCGACGATGCAACAGTGCATGTGGAAGTTGACGGCGAGGACTACGAGCTGACCCACGGAGCCATTGCCATCGCCGCCGTGACGAGCTGCACCACGGCCACCGACCAGGCCATGATGCTGGCCACGGGCCTCATGGCGCGCAACGCTGCCGAGCGCGGGCTTGCGCCGGCACCCTGGGTGAAGACCATCTTGGCTCCCGGCAGCCGCGCCACCGAGCTTCTGCTCGAGCGGGCGGGGCTGACTGAGCCCTTGCGCCAGCTGGGCTTCTATACCTGCGGTTTCGGCTGCATGAGTTGCATTGGCAACTCGGGCCCTCTGTCCGAGGCCATGCATGCCGTGGCCGACGACATCGAACTGGCCAGCGTTCTGTCGGGCAACCGCAACTTCGAGGGCCGCATTTCACCAGACGTGTCGCAGAACTACCTGATGCAGCCGGCCAACGTCATCGCTTACGCCATCGCCGGCACCATGGACATCGATCTGGAGAAGGATCCCCTTGGTACGGACGCTGAGGGAAATCCCGTGTTCTACGCTGACATCGTGCCCGCCGCCGATGAAGTGGCGGCGCTGGTGGACGAGTTCGTGACCGCCGACTTGTACGAGCAGGGCGCCGCAAACATGTTTGAGGGCGACGCCGCGTGGCAGGCCCTGGGCGCCGAGCCGAGCGATACCTTCGCGTGGGACGATGACTCTACCTACGTGCGCCGCCCGCCCTATTTCGACGGCATGGCCCGCGAGGTTGCGGGCCAGGATGCCATCGAGGGCGCCCGCGTGCTCGGCAACTTCGGTGACTTCATCACGACCGATCATATCTCGCCGGCCGGTGCCATCGCGCCGGACATGCCGGCGGCCGAGTACCTGGAGGCCCATGGCGTGGCTCCGGCCGACTTCAACACCTACGGCAGCCGCCGCGGCAACCACGAGGTGATGATGCGCGGCACCTTCGCTAACGTGAAGCTGCAGAATAAGTTGGCCTGCGGCCGCAAGGGCGGCTGGACCCGCGACTTTACCACCAGCGAGATCACGCCTCTGTATTATGCCGCCGAGAACTACGCCGCCTCCGACACGCCGGCGGCAGTCCTTGCGGGCAAGATGTACGGCTCCGGTTCGTCCCGAGACTGGGCGGCCAAGGGCCCGATGCTGCTCGGCGTGCGCGCGGCCATCGCGGAGAGCTTCGAGCGCATCCATCGCTCCAACCTCATCGGCATGGGCATCCTGCCGCTGCAGTTCATCGAGGGGCAAAATGCGGAGACGCTGGGTCTCGACGGCTCCGAGACCATCACGGTGGCGCCCATCGACTTCTCGGCGGGGCTGCCGAGTCCGGCTGTCGTGAAGGTGACGGCCGAGAAGCCCGATGGAGGCGTCGTGACCTTCGACGCCATCGTGCGCATCGACACGCCCACGGAGGGCCGCTACTACGAGAATGGCGGCATCCTCCAGTACGTGCTGCGCGATCTGATCAAAGGATAAGAGCTGATCGTGCATTGCTCAGCCCCCGTCGCTGCATGTGAGCGACGGGGGCTTTTTGCTGCCGTCTGTGCGCTTTTCCGTTGCTGAACGCGCTGAAAGCTAGCTTGCGCGCCTGCAATGCGGTACGATTACGGGCACGTGATTTTTGACCCCTAGGAGCAACGAAACGACTATGGAAGACTTCCGCAACGAATATTGCATGCATACCGCCACCTGCGGGCAGCTGCGTGCGACTGATGTGAACCAAGAGGTGACTTTGTGCGGTTGGGCGTGGCACACCCGCGACCACGGCGGCCTTATCTTCATCGACCTGCGCGACCGTGATGGCTATACCCAGGTGGTGGTCGATCCCGATTGCGTGAGCGAGGAGGACTTCCATGCGGCCGAGCACTTGGGTCGCGAGTACGTGCTGAAGGTGTCCGGGCGCGTGCGCGAGCGTGCACCGGAGGCGATCAACCCGAACATGATCACGGGCGAGATCGAAGTTTTGGCCAATGCGGTACAGGTGCTGAACACGTCGGTGACGCCGCCCTTCTCCATTGAGGATGGCATCGAGACCGATGAGATCACGCGCATGAAGTGGCGCTATCTGGACATCCGCCGTCCCGAGATGCTCGCCAACCTGAAGCTGCGCCACACGGTGACCCAGGCCATGCGCCGGGCCCTGGACGAGCGTGGTTTCCTGGAGATCGAGACGCCGATTCTGGCGAACTCCACGCCCGAGGGCGCCCGCGACTACATCGTGCCGTCGCGTCCGAACCCGGGCAAGTTCTACGCCCTGCCCCAGAGTCCCCAGCAGTTCAAGCAGATGCTCATGTGCGCCGGGGTGGAGCGCTATTACCAGATTGCCCGCTGTTTCCGCGACGAGGACCTGCGCGCCGATCGCCAGCCCGAGTTCACCCAGGTCGACATCGAGATGTCCTTCGTCGAGGGCGACGATGTGTGCGACATGATGGAAGGCGTCATGGCCGAGACCTTGAAGGCTGTGGGTGTGATCGACGTCGCCTTCCCGCTGCAGAAGATGCAGTACGCCGACGCCATGCGCCTGTACGGCTGCGATCGCCCCGACGTGCGCTTCGGCATGCTGCTCCACGACATCACCGACATCGTGAAGGACACCGGCTTCAAGGTGTTCGCGAGCGTCGCCCAGTCCGGCGGCGTGGTGAAGGCCATCAACGTCAAGGGTGCCGGCGACTGGTCCCGCGGCGAGGTGGAGAAGCTCGCCAGCATCGCCGAGGCCAACGGCGCCAAGGGCATGGCCTGGGTGGCGTTCACCACCGATGGCCAGGAGAAGAGCCCCATCAAGAAGTTCTTCACCGACGAGGAGTGGGCGGCCCTGAAGGCCGAGATGGAAGTAGAGCCCGGCGATCTTTTGCTGTTTGCGGCCGATAAGCCTGAGGTCGCCAACGCGGTGCTCTCCGCCCTGCGCCTGCACATGGCCGACGCCATGAACATCCCCCGCGAGGGCCACGCGCTGCTGTGGGTCGTGAACTTCCCCATGTTCCGCTACGACGAGGACGAGAAGAAGTACGCTGCCGAGCACCATCCCTTCACCCATGTGCTGAAGGAGGATCTGGACAAGATCGAGAGCGATCCTTTGGCCTGCGGCAGCTACTCCTACGACTTGGTCATGGACGGCTTCGAGGTGGGCGGCGGCACCATCCGCATCCACAACGCCGAGGAGCAGCGCCGCATCCTGCGCGTCGTGGGACTGACCGATGAGGAGATCGACGAGAAGTTCGGCCACCTCATTCGCGCGCTGGAGCTGGGCGCCCCGCCGCACGGCGGCATCGCCCTGGGCTTGGATCGTCTCGTGATGCTTCTGGCCCGCAAGGACTCCATCCGCGATGTCATCGCCTTCCCGAAGACGAGCAGCGCGAGCGACCCCATGACCGGCGCTCCGAGTGCCGTCACCGGCCGCCAGCTGAAGGATGTGAGCCTGCGCATCCTGTAAGCGCGCAGCGCGGTCGAACGCAATAGAGCTTGCAAGGCGCCTGCCCTTTCGGGCGGGCGCCTTTTGCGTGAGAAGGCCATGGGGAGCGGGATATTTTTCGTTTTAGGCGAGGCGAATGCCACTTCGACCCCGTTATGGCACGGCGCGATGCCAGTTAAGGGGTGAAATGGTAAGGAAATGCCAGTTCGACCCCGTTATGGCAAGACGCGAACGACCATTTCTGGGTCGAGCTGGCATTTGCGCGAGCGAAAGCGAAAATGCGCGCCTGAGGTTTTGGGCTGCCGGCTTCCAGGGCGCAGGCGTTTCCGATAGCGCGTTCTAGGCCACCAGCGCTCGAAGGCTCTCGACGGCCTCGCCGGTGAGGTGCAGCCCCTCGCGCGCGTAGGCGGCGAAGCTGCCGTAGAGGCGGTCGATCTCATCGAAGTAGGCGCGCAGGTAAGCCGGGCGAGCTTCCAAAAACGACATCAGGATGGCCCGCTCGTGGGCGGTCATGCCGGCGTCGAGTCGGGCGGCCTCCTCGGCGATGAGGTCGGCGTGGTCGGCGTTCACCCGCAGGTAGTCCTCCATAATGGCGTCCTCGTCGGCACCGGTGACGCGCAAGAGCGTGGCGCACAGAACGCCGGTGCGGTCCTTGCCGTTCACGCAGTGGATGAGCGCGGGGCGTCCCTCGGCGGCCATGGAGCGCAGGGCCTGACCCACCAGCGGATACTCGCGCACGTAGCGGCGGTAGTTCGCGGCCATGCGCTCCTCCGGCTCGCCGTAGCGCTCGATGACGCCAGCGATGAGGCGCTTGTCGGAATCCTTGCGGCGATGCTCAGTGGAGGGCTCCAGGGCCACGGTGCGCATGCCCACGATGTAGGGCTCCGGGTGCGCCGCCACCTCGGAGGCCGTGCGCAAGTCGTAAATGGTGGCGATGCCGAGGGCGCCCGAGAGGAAGGCCGCCTCCTCGCCAGTGAGGTTCGCGAGCTCCCGCGAGCGGAAGATGCGCGCGTCTCTGAAGGAGCCGCCCACGGCGCGGATGCACGAGGCGCCGTAAGTGCCGCCGGTGGGGAGCGCCTCGAAGGCGAATCCGGCCACCAGCGTGGAGGGCTCGCCGTCCTCGGTCACGGGCCGCACCTTCAAGAGATAGCGTCCGGGGGCTTCCGGTGTATAGACGAACCGCCAGTTTACGCCACGCGACTTGTCCACGGCGGCGGTGGGGTAGGCCGTCCATGAGGCGCCGTCGTCAAGCGAGAACTCCATGGCGCAGATCGTGCGGTCGAAGTCGTCCACATAGCCGGCGAACTCGATGGGGGCCCCGGCATAATAGGGCGGCCGTGTGCGCGGGGCGAGAGGGTTGGCGGAAGTATCGGCCACGGAGATCACACCAAGTCGCCGCGGATTTCCAGCAGGGTGCGGGCGAGGTGGGCGAAGGCCTGCTCGCCGGCGGCCGAGTCGGGCGCATTGGTCATGATGGTTATGAGGTAGTCGCGACCGTTGATGGTGACGATGCCCGAATCGCACACGGCGTCGTCGTCTTGGCCGTCGATCCAGCCGGCTTTGTTGCGCACGGTGATGTTTGTGCCGATAGAGGCGACGGTCTTGTCCTCTTCAATGAGCGTCTGGCCGCCCTCCGCGTCTTCGGCGAGCACAGAGCCGTCCCCTTCGGAGCCGTCGGCGGGCGTGATCTCCTCAGAACCCTCCTCGTCGCTTCCGTCGCCTTCCACGCCCTCCTCGCCGCCGGAGCCCTCTTCCGGCAGGTAGTCGGTGTGCCCTGCGCTCGTGGTGCCTAGAGCGCCGTTGCGCAGGAATGAGACTTCGGTTTTACCGAAGGTGTCGGAGAGCCACTGGGCTGCCGAGGTGTCGGCAGTCGTCAGGTACTCGTAGATCTTCAGCCACATGAGGGCCGACTGGCGTGCCGTGTAGGTGGGGAAGTACGTGTCGTTGACCAGCGCGGTGTCGACGCCGGCCTCGGCCAGCCATGCTTCCATGCCGTCGTTTCCGTAGGTGCGGCGCAACTTGCCGTAGGAGGAATTGTCCGACCAGACGATGGTGTTCTCCACCTGAGTGAGGCGCGAGGACGAGGCGCGGTCGATGTCGTTGGGGAACTCCTTGTTCACCACATAGGCGCAATAGGGACCCTTGAACGAGCTGGCGCCGTAGATGGGTACGTCCAAATTGCCGGCGATGCCGCGTCCCGTGCCTAAATCCATGATGAGGTAGCTGGCTTCGTAGCCGTTGTTGTCGTAGTAGGAGAGCGCGTTGTTCAAGCTCACGAGGGAACGGTCGGAGAGCACGGGCGCGGCGGGCTGTTCGCCGGCGTCGTTGGTCGCGTTGCCGAGGGCGAAGGCGAAGGGGGCCTTCTGCCCGGCGAGGTTGGTAAGGTCGTCGCGGGTTGGCGTGTAGGCGGGCAGCTGGGCCAGCTCCGGCTCGACGGGGCGGGCGAGGCTCACCTGGGTGGCGACGTTCTGCGCGAAGTAGGAGGCGTTGCCGCCCACAGCGTTGGCGCTGGCGACGCCGACATGCTTGCTGCCGTCTTTGGCGGCGGCCGATGCGAAAGGACCGATGTGGAAAAGCGCCATGGCGAAGATGACGGCCAGCGCGATGGCGATGAGCGCCATGGCCGCCCGTGCGAGATTGAAGCCGCCGGCCGGGGCGAGCGTGTGCATCTGGGGGGCGAACGCGGCGCCTGCGCGGGGGGCGTGGCTGCCGCGGCCGGAGGGGGCGCCGTTGCGCGGACGTCCCTGGGCGCCGCGATTGCTGGCGGGCGTTTGTTTGCCGCGGGGCTGCTCGCCGCGTGTGGAGCGCTCGCCGCCTGAGTGCCGGCGTCCCGGCTCGGGCTCGCGACGGCGGTCGCGGCTTGAGGGATACTCGTCGCGCAGGGGGTTGTGCCGGGTGCCGCGCGGGCGGTTGCCGGAGGAGGAAGACGAACGGGTGCTACCCGTGGAGCGGCCGTCGAAGCGGCCCGTGGAAAGAGAGAGGCCGCCTTGGGAGCGTCTGGGTTCGTCGTCGTAGCGGCTGTAATCGGATCGGGCCATGACATCCTCGGGACTGATGTGTTTGAGTTACGTTTAAGGGTCGAAAGAATAGTAGCAATTCCCCCGGTTTTTGCGAAGACCTTACGAAGATCTTAACAAGGATCGCGTAGTGAAAATGCCCGCAGACGGTCTTTAGCGGGCGCCCTATGGACTTTTAGTTGCCAGAGGGGAGCGCCGTCGCCGGTCGTGCGCGCTTCCCCTATACTTAGGCCTTACGAGTTCGAGTGCCTCGAATGGGTATGGGCGGCGACATGTTCCGAACCTGGTCAGGTCCGGGAGGAAGCAGCCATAAGGGACCGCTGACGAGCGCCCATACCTATTCGGGGCACTTTTGCGCGAAGGGCGCACCGCGGTGCCAACGTAAAATTACCGTGGCGCTTTTGCGCAGGGTCTCGTTGCCGTGACCTCTGAAAATACAATGGGGCCGGCGGCGCGCCGCCTTCTACGTTATTCTGCAGATTGGAGACTCGGTGGGCATCATCGACTTTTTCATCAACCTTTTGAAAGACCCGCGCGGCTTCATCGCCGGCTGGATCATCGCTTTGGGCCCGGTGTGGGTGTACACGCCGCTGTTCCTCATCGTGTTCGTGGAGACGGGGCTCGTGTTCTTCCCGTTTCTGCCGGGCGACTCGCTCCTGTTCGCAGCGGGCGTGTTCTCCGCCGACGGCGGCGGCCTGAACGTGTGGGCCACGCTCATCGTGTTCTGGGCGGCAGCCATTTTGGGCAACACCTCGAACTACTGGATCGCGCGCCTGTTCGGCAGCCGCATCATCGATTCGGGGAAGGTGAAGGCGCTCACGCCCGAGCGCATGGCCAAGCTCGACCACTTCTTCGAGCGCTATGGCGGGCTCACGATCATCATCACGCGGTTCATGCCGTTTTTCCGCACCTTCGCGCCGTTCATCGCCGGTACCGGACATATGAACTTCGGGAAGTTCACGTTCTTCAACGCCGTCGGCGGCATCTCCTGGGTGAGCCTGTTCGTGCTGGTGGGATACTTCTTCGGCGGTATTCCGTTTGTGCAAGAGCACTTCGAGGTGATCGTGCTGGGCATTGTGGCCGTGTCGGTGGCGCCGGCGTTCATCGGTGTCATCAAGGCCGCGCTGAACAGTCGTCGCGCCAAGGAGGGCGATCCGGTTGCCCAGGCGGCCGAGCGCGTGAACGAGGCCGAGTACGAGCGCGAGCTGACCGAGGAGCGCGTGATGCGCGCCGAGGCCGAGGCGAAGGCGGAGGCGCGGCGCCGGGTGGCGGCCGAGCAGACCGTGCGGCCGGCCGAGGGCGCGCAGGCACCGGCTTCCGAGACCGAGGAGAAAGGCGGGGAGTAGGCCATGGCCGAGGCACTCTATCGCAAATACCGACCGCAGATCTTCGAGGACGTGGTCGGTCAGGAGCACATCGAGCGCACCATCAAAAACGCCATCGCCCAGGACAAGGTGAGCCACGCCTACCTGTTCACGGGCCCGCGCGGCACGGGCAAGACCACCACGGCGCGCCTTTTGGCCAAGGCGCTTCTGTGCGAGAAAGGGCCGACCGCCGAGCCCGACGGCACCTGCGAGGATTGCGAGATGATCGCCGCCGGCGAGCACCCGGACGTCTACGAGCTGGATGCCGCGAGCCGCACCGGCGTGGAGAACGTCCGCGAGGAGATCATCGGGCGCGTGCAGTTCGCGCCGACGCGCGGGCGCTACAAGGTATACATCATCGACGAGGTGCACATGCTCTCGACGGCCGCCTTCAACGCGCTTTTGAAGACGCTGGAGGAACCGCCGAGCCACGTGGTATTCATCCTGGCCACCACCGACCCCCAGAAGGTGCCCGAGACCATTCACTCGCGGTGCCAGCGCTTCGATTTCCGCCGCATCTCCACCGAAGCCATGGTGTCTCGCTTGGGGGCCATCTGCACCGCCGAGAACGTGGAGTTCGAAGGGGAGGCCCTGGAGCTCATCGCGCATCGGGCTGAGGGCGGCATGCGCAATGCGCTCACTTCGCTGGAGCAGCTCATCGCCTTCGGTGACGGTGCGGTGACCATGGAAGTGGCCGAGCGGATGCTGGGAGCCGTGGACTCCACGGATTTGGCCGACATTGTGCGGACGATAGGCGCCCGCGATGCGGCGGCGTGCTTCCGCTGGGTGGCCGAGTACGTGGAAACCGGCGCCGACATGGCCCAGTTCGTGGCGAATCTGGCCGAGCACATGCGCAACATGTACGTCATGGCCGTGGCGGGACCTGAGGTGGTGCTCGACGTGTCCGAGGCGACGCGCCGCGAGCTGATCCAGGAGCTGCCGCTGTTTGGCGTCGACCGCCTGGCGCGACTTCTGGGCGTGCTGGGGGATGTAGCCGGCGAGCTGAAGACGTCCACGAACCCGCGGCTTACCTTCGAGATCGCGCTGACGCGCATGGTGCGCCCCGATGCCGATGTGACGCTGGAGGCTCTGGCCGAGCGTGTGGAAACCCTGGAGCGCCAGCTGGCCGGCGCCTCTGTCGTGGCTGCCGCGGCGCCCGCGTCCGCAGGCGTGCCGGTGGCTGCTCCTGCGCCCGCTCCGATGACGGCCCCGGCCTCCGCGCCTGTGTCTGCCGCTGCTCCGGCGGCGGTTGCTGTTGCGCCCGCGCCGGTCGTTCCGGCGGCGGCTGCCCCTGCGTCTGCGGCAACCGCCCCGGCTGCCGTTGCCCCTGCAGGAGCGAACCCGGCTGCGGTTGCCCCTGCTGGAGCGAGTCCCGTAGGGGGCGACCTTGGTCGCCCCTCGGCTCCAGCTGGATCAGCGTCGTGCGACAGCCCGTCCGCCTCGCTCGCGGAGGGCAGACCAAGGTCTGCTCCTACGAAAGAGGTTGCCCCGGCGACAGCCCCTGCCGCGGCGACTCCGGCCGCCGTTGCCCCCGTTCCGTCTACGGCATGCGCCCCGGCCCCCGCGCCATCCGCTCCGGCGGTCGCGGGTTCTCTGTCGCCCGAGATCGTTGCTACGCTTTCGAATATGGCCTCGCTTCAGCGTCTCTGGGCCGGTGTTCTCGCCTCGCTGAAGAAGTCCAAGGCGGCCTACGGCGTGCTGTTCATGAACACCAAGGCGGTCTTCGATGCGGCGGCGGGCGCGCTTCTCATCGAGTTCCCCGCCGAGAACGACTTCGCCTTCCGCGCCGTGCAGAAACCCGACGTGCAGGTCGAGCTCGCCCAGGCCCTGCGCCGAGAAGCCCACGGGGACATTCCCTTCGAGCTGCGCAAGGGCGGCGCCTCGGCTCCGGTGGCCTCTGCCCCCGCCGCGGCTTCCGCATTTAACGCACCCGCACCGGTAGCTCAATCGGTGCCTGCCCCGTCCGCTGCCTCTTCCGCTGCTTCGGCGAGCCCGATGTCCGGCGCGCCTTCTAGCGTGAGCGCGCCCGCGGTTCCCGCTTCCGCCGCTGCGCCGGCCCTCTCGCCGGCCCCCGCGCCCGATGACGATCGGCCGCCCTACGACGACTACGCCCCCTACGACGACTACGTCCCCTACGACGATGCGGATATCCCTTTCGAGGACCCCTTTGCCTCCCGGGGCGCCTCGCCCCAAGGCGCAGCGACCTCCCCGGCGCCGAGCGTCTCCACAAATGCCGCTTCCGCAGCTCCTTCCGAGGTTCCCCCGTGGGAGGATGCGTCCCAGGTGCCGGCGCCGTCTGGTGCGACACCTCAAGCGCCTGCGTCCGCTCCTGCCCTCTCGCCGGCCCCTTCGATGGCAACACCGTCCGCCTCCGCGCTTCCCCCCGAGCCCGATGCCGTGTCCGGGCCTTCCCCGAATCCCGTAGAGGAGCCCGACCTCGCCGCCTCGCTTGCCTTCGGCTTCGGCGACGGCGTCAACTTCGAGGAAGTCATCTAGGCGAGATAAGGCGAGATGCCCTAGAATACGTTAGCAGTCGGGCGCGACCCGCAAATCAGCAAAGGAGACCCTTTCATGGACATGAAGAAAATGATGAAGCAGGCTCAGAAGATGCAGCGCGATGCTGCCGCGGCTCAGCAGGAGATTGCTGCCATGACCTTCGAGGCCTCGGCTGGCGGCGGCATGGTGAAGGCCACGGCCACCGGCGAGATGGCCATCACCGACATCACCATCGACCCCGCTGCCGTGGATCCCGAGGACGTGGAGCTGCTGCAGGACATGGTCGTCGCCGCCGTGAACGAGGCGCTGCGCGCCGCCAGCGAGGCGGCCAACGCTCGCATGAACGCCGTCATGGGCGGCATGAAGATCCCCGGCCTGATGTAGCCGGGTCGTCTCCACCTCAAGGCGATATTCGTGCAAGCGGCACCTTCCATCCAAAAGCTCCTCGACGAGCTGGAGCGCCTGCCCGGCGTGGGGCCGAAGTCGGCCCAGCGCATGGCCTACTGGATCCTGAACACCGACGCCGCCGAGGCGCTGCGTCTGGCCGATGCCATCCGCGAGGTGAAGGCGGGCGTGCACTTCTGCGCCCGTTGCTTCAACTACGCTGAAGGCGATTTGTGCGAGATCTGCGCCAGCTCCAAGCGCGACGGCGCGGTCATCTGCGTGGTGAGCGAGCCTCGCGACATTCCGCCCATCGAGCGCACGGCCGTGTTCAACGGCGTCTACCATGTGCTCGGCGGCGTGCTGGCACCCATGGAGGGCGTCGGCCCCGGCGACTTGCGCATTGCCGAGCTGATGGCGCGTCTTGGTCGCGAGGACGTGACCGAGGTGGTGCTCGCCATGAACCCCAACATCGAAGGGGAGACCACGGCCGCCTATCTTGCGCGGCTCATCAAGCCCTTGGGCGTGAAGGTGACGCGTCCGGCCAGCGGGCTTCCCGTCGGTGGTGACTTGGAATTCGCCGACGAGGTCACCTTGGGCCGTGCCCTGGAGGGCCGCTTGCCGCTGTAGGCTCTCAGACTGCGAAAAAAGAAAGGCCGTTGCGAAAAGCATCTCGCAACGGCCTTTCTTTATGGGTTGAAAAAGCCAGGTTACTTGCAGCAGGCGGGAACCTCGTGCTTGACGCGGTCGTGCTCCTCGGCGCGCTTAGCGTCGTTGAAGCGGTCGAGCGTGCCCACCAGGTAGCCGGTGATGCGGCGGATGCGGTCGAACTTCACCGGCGCGAGCCCGTAATGGATGCCGACGTCCTCGCCATCGACGTCAAGCGTCAGCGACTCTAGCTGCCCGTGGGGGTACTTGTCGTAGGCGCGCTTGATATAGGCCTTGATCTCGTCGTCGGACACGGGGGCGTCGCTGGCCTGAGCGTAGTTCACGGCCACCTTCACGCCGTCGATCATCTTGTTCTCCATAGTGGGCTCCTTGTCGTTTGCGGTTCGGTTAATGCCTCGCTGGTTCACTATATCTAGTTAGCGAAACGGAATTCTAGCACAATATGTGGCCCTTCGGGATCATGTTCTCGAGATGTAGCAAAAACCTCGCGAAAGACCTTTGCTCAGCGCTCCCAGAAGTCGGCGGCCAGCTCGGCGCGGTTGGCGTGGCCGGTCTTCTTCAGGATGTTGTGCATGTGCACCTTCACGGTGCCGGCGGAAAGCGTCAGCGCGCTTGCGATGTTCTGGTTGTCCTTCCCCATGAGCGCGTGCCGCAGCACTTCCTCCTCGCGCTTGGAGAGATCGTAGGTGCGGCTGTACAAAGGCAGCAGGCGGTCGATGGACTCCGCGAGCAGCGGATCGTCACCTTCAGGCAGCTCGCGGGCTCGCAGCTGCAGGGACACCGACGCGCCCCGCAGAACCGCCAGGCCGTAGCAGATGAACAGGAAGTTCTCCATGGGGCTGCGCTCGGCGAGGACCCACATGCCGCGGGGAATGCTGCCGGGGTCGAAGATCAGCTGGACGTACACGTTCTCCAGAATGATGCCGCAGGTAAGGCCGATGGCCCAGAAGAACGCGGTGCGGTGGCTCTTCATGATGGAGCGCCGCTCGGGGTCGGGGGAGTGCGTGTACCACCAGGCGAGCAGGCCGTAGCAGACCAGCTGCAGCACAGCACGCAGGTTGTAGTAGATGAACTCCCTCCATTGCGGGTTCTCGATGAACTGATAGGCGGCCAGCGACAGCGCAGCCCACAGTGCCACGGGCGCAAAGCGAACGACGGGGCGTTCTTCCCGGCAGTAGCGGCAGGCGGCCAGCCACAGGAAGAGGAACGCGCCGCCGCCGGTGATGATAGAGGTATAAGGGTGTCCCACATCGTAGAACGAGGCGGCTTCGAACACGGCATCGGGGGTGATGAAATTGTCCTTAAAGACGAGGGAGACGTCGAAGAAGTAGAACGCGAAGCCCACGGTGGCGTAGAGGAAGGTGCGCCGCCGTGACACGTAGAAGGCCGACAGGCTTGTGGCCGCCACGAGGGTGTAGAAGAACATGATGAGAAGCGTGTAGTAGAACAGCAGGGTCATGGCGTTCCTCGAAGATGGGGGGGGCGTCGGAGGGCGCGCGGGGCGCGGGCAAGCCAGCGAGCACAGTGTAGCGAATCGCGGATGGCGCCGTCGCGGACGAACGGTCCCTCGTTGGCAACGGGCCGCCAACGGCCTTCTCACCTGCGGTTTAGCTACCGTTTAGAAAGGCGTCTCCACAATATCACCAAATTATACCCGGCGCGGGCAGCGGCCATCCCCGCCTTATGCCTAGGCAGGCGAGCCCCGGCGACCCTACACTCGCTCCAGTACTTCCTCCCGCGGGCCCTCGGGCCGCGCTTCGACGGGCCGCCCGGCCGGCTGCCCGTCTGCCGGACCGGGCGACGAGGGTCCGCGGGGAGGCGTTCGGCACTCCGCCCCGATTCAGATAGGAGATCATCATGGCTGAGACAACCATGGAGGCCCGCCCCATCCCAACCGAGGAGCCGGGAAAGGAGAAGAAGAAACGCAAGTTCTCCTTCCCCTCGGCGTTCACCATCCTGTTCATCGTGACCATTATCGCCGTCATCTGCACGTGGTTCGTGCCGGCGGGCCAGTACTCCAAGCTGCTCTACGACGCCGACAGCGGCAAGCTTGAGATGACCACCCCCACCGGCGAGACCTCGCAGCTGGACGCCACGCAGCAGACGCTGGACGACCTCGGCGTGAAGATCGACATCGACCAGTTCACGAGCGGCGCCATCACCAAGGCCGTGTCCATTCCCGGCACCTACGAGGGGCTCGACCCGCACCCGGTGTCCATCGCCGACATTCCGTACTCCATGGTATGGGGCGTCATCGACGGCATCGACGTCATGGTGTTCATCCTGTGCTTGGGCGGCCTTATCGGCGTAGTGAAGGTGACCGGCGCCTTCGAATCGGGGCTTGCGGCCCTCACGAAGAAGACCAAGGGCCGCGAGTTTTTGCTCGTGTTCGGCGTGTCGGTGTTCATGATCTTCGGCGGCACCATGTGCGGCCTGGAGGAGGAGGCCGTGGCCTTCTACCCGATTCTCGCGCCGATATTCATCGCGCTCGGCTACGACTCCATCGTGGTCGTGGGCGCCATCTTCATGGCCGGCTCCATCGGCACCACCTTCTCCACGGTGAACCCCTTCTCGGCCGTCATCGCCTCGAACGCCGCGGGCACCGTGTTCACCGAGGGCATCGCCGTGCGCGCCTTCGCGCTGGTGGTGGGCGCCATCGTGTTTCTGCTGTACCTGCACTGGTACGCCAAGAAGGTGCAGGCCGATCCGAAGTTCAGCTACTCCTACGAGGACCGCGACAAGTTCAACGCCCAGTGGGAGCTTAACGACAACACCGCCGCGGCCCACGAGTTCACCCTGCGCAAGAAGATCGTGCTCGTCATCTTCGTGGCCGCCTTCGTGCTCATGATCATCGGCGTCATGAACCTCGGCTGGTGGTTCCCGCAGATGGCCGCCGAGTTCGTGACCCTGGCCATTCTCGTGATGTTCATCGGTGGTACGGGCAAGGACGGCGTGGGCGAGTCGAAGATGGTGGATGCCTTCGGATCCGGCGCCTCCAGCCTGGTGCCCGTGGCCCTCATCATCGGCCTGGCCCGCGGCGTGAACCACGTGCTCACCGAGGGCATGATCAGCGACACCATGCTGAACGCCGCCTCGAACCTCGTGGCCGGCATGAGCGGCCCTTTGTTCGTGATCTGCCTGCTGCTCATCTTCTTCGTGCTCGGCTTCGTGGTGCCCTCCTCCAGCGGCCTGGCCGTGCTGGCCATGCCCATCTTCGCGCCTCTGGCCGACACCGTGGGTATCCCGCGCTGGATCATCGTGGCCGCCTACCAGTTCGGCCAGTACGCCATGCTCTACATCGCGCCCACGGGCCTCGTGATGGCCACGCTGCAGATGCTGGACATGAAGATGTCCCACTGGTTCAAGTTCGTGTGGCCCATGATGGTGTTCACGCTCGTGTTCGGCGCCATCCTCCTGAGCATCTGCTCGGTGGTATTCGCGGTGTAGTGACTTCGGCGAGCCTTCTCTGCCAGAGCCCCTCTTTACCGGAGCCCCTCTTTACCGGAGCCCCTCTCTGCTGGAGGGGCTTTTTTCTGCAGGCGGGGCGCGACGGATGACAACGAGAAGCGATTTGGGAATTAGATGAGAGTTTCGCGCGCGTTCCGGAAATAGTTGGGAGTTTCGCGCGCGTTCCGGAAATAGTTGGGAGTTTCGCGCGCCAGACGACTCCATTTTGAGCCAAATTGCCAAAAACTGCGCTCGAAACTCGCATCTATTTCCTGATTCCTAATCTCAGTTGCGCGAAACTCGCATCTATTTCCGAAATACAGGCAGTGAGCAGTGGGAGCGGGCACACTTTTTGTCCTATAACCCGAAATCTGTCTTAGCGTCCCCAGACATGACAAAGGGCCCTGTCCCCTCCAAAAACAGAGCCCTCATCGTTCGAAGCTTGTGGGCTTCGGCGTAAATCGGTGACCATTATAGCAACCCTCACAGAAAATGCAAAACGTCACCGAAAACTGTTACTTTTGCTCGCGCTTCTTAGCCTTCATGTACTTGGCACCGAAGGCGCAGATGTCGGTGGCGCCGAAGCCGATGAGCAGCATCGAGAAGCCGGCCTTCAGCACTTGGGCCGAGGTGGCGCCGGCGCTTGCGAAGCCGGCGGAGCCGTTCATCTGGTAGGTGTCGAACAGGGAGCTGACGTCGTCGGGCGTGTAGTAGGCGAGCATGCACAGGCCGAAGACGATGATGACGGCGCCGACGATCATGCCGCAGATGCGGAAAACTTGCTCGGGGTCGATGGTCTTGCGCGTCTTCTGGACGGCGGCCGCAGTTGCGGCTGCCGCGGCGTGGGGCGAGGCCGTGGAGACGGTGCCGGGCGCCGCGGCCGCAGTGGGAGCCTGGGGTGCCGCTGCTACCTGCTGGGGCGCGCCGTAGGTTGCCTGGTAGGCGGCTTGATGGGTCGCGGCGGTCGGCTGCTGCGGCTGAACCGGTGCCGCGGCGACGGAGGGCGCGGCCTGCGGCATAACGGCAGGCTCGTTAGTGACGGCGGGCTCGTCGGGGTTCAGCTCCTGGGATTGCAGCACCTCGCCGAGCATCTCGCTCGCATCGCCCGCAGCGGCGGTCTCAACGTCGCCAGGGGTGCGAGCGGGCTCGCCATAGGCGAGAGATTCCCGCTCGAGCTCGCGGCCTTCGGGGCCGTAGCCGGCGGTGGCGCCAGGGGTTTGGTTGGTGTTCTCGGTCATGGGAAAGCTCCTCTCAGAGAAAGGGTTCTTGATTG
>CABSMC010000048.1 GCA_902478715.1 uncultured Adlercreutzia sp. | reverse complement strand
CCCCTCGCGAGGGGGATCGCGAGGGGCGCTGCCATGGGAAAGACGAGGCCCTTTGGAGGGAGGGAAACGAAAGGGCCTCCGGAGTTGATCGTGAAAACGAGACGGGGCACGGTCGGCCGCATCCTGGCCGATGCATGGTCACGCGAGGCCTGCCGCGCGCCTCGTCACCTTAGTCCTGTTTCACGAGGCCGCGCTCAGTAGCGGCATCGCGCAGCTTCTGCCAAATGGCAAGATGATCGATCTCGAGCTGGTTGCAATGGGCCGTGCACGTGCCGCACATAGTGCAATCCCACAGCCCGCCCTGGACGGCCTCCACGATACGGTCGGCCTGGTCGTAGGGATCGAAGTGGCGGAAGGCCACGGCCAGCATATGGGAGGGCCCGATGTAGTCGGGGTTTATGGCGCGGGCCGGGCAGCCTGCCGTGCACACCTGGCAGCGAGCGCAGTAATTGATGCCGAACAGCTCATCGGCGTCTTCCATATTGTAGGTCTGGAGATCCTCTTCGGTCAGCGGGGCCACGCGCACGCGCTTATAGGTCTCGGCGATCTTCTCCTGCACCTGACTCTTGTCCACTACCAGGTCTTTCACCACCGGCAAGCCCGCAAGCGGCTCGACCGTGTGCGAGCCGTCAGGCAGGGGCTCCACGCAGGCGAGTACAGGCTCGCCGTCGAGCATCATAGCGCAGCGGCCGCACATGCGCCCGCGGCAGGAGAAGTCGAAGGCCAGCGGCTCCTCGTTCTCGTGAATGTACACGAGGGCTTGTAAAAGCGTCATGTACTCGTCATCGTGGGGAACCTCGTAGGTGGTCTCATAGGGAGCATTGTCCTTCGAGGGATCGTAGCGCTTAACAGTTATCTTCATGGTCTATCTCCTTGGAACTCGCAGAATGGCACCGATTAGTAAGCGATCTTCTCGCAGGACAGGCTGCCGTCCTCGGCGCGCGTGTAGGCCAGCGCGCACTTCCAATTCTCGTCATCAGTCTCAGGAAAGTCGGGGCGGATGAACGCATCGCGGCTCTCCTCGCGCGCAAGCGATGCCTCCACGGTCAGCCGAGCGATATCAAGCAGGTTCACCACCTCGATGGCGTCCTTCCAGTCGGCGTTCTGCACCAAGCTGTCGTCGGCGCACGCCATGCGGGGAATATCCTCCGCCATAATGCGGTCGAGTTCGGCTTTGGCCGTCTCCAGCACATCGGTGGGACGCACGGGACGAGCGGCCTCGGCGCAGGCGTACTGAATGTTGCGGCGCACGGTGATGGGGCGCAGCGGATCGTCCACGGTGCGCGTCCGCAAATCCTCGAGACGGGCGATCTCGGCCGCCACTCCTTCGTAGGTCACGGATGCGGGCTCCTCATAGGCCGCCAGATATTCCAAGGCCCTCTTCATGGCGTAACGGCCCATGCGACGATTGGTAATGTTCATCATGCCGCCCTCGCTGCCGGCGTTGGCGCGAACGCAGAACAGACCCTCGGCATCAACGCACATGGCGTTGTCATCGGTGATGGGTTCACCGCCGTGCTCGTACATTTCGGGTACCACCTCGGTCGGCTGGGCAGTGAAGTCGTAGCCGAACTTCTCCTTCAACAGCTGGGCATTGCGCTGGTACATCCATCGCATGGTGGAGAGGGATTCCTGCTTGCAGTCCAGGTACACGCCGCCGTTCTCGCTGCCCTTGCCAGCACGCACCACCACGTCGACCGCCTGCATAACGCCCGACTGGGTGGTCAGGTACTCCTTCTCGGCGATTTCGGGGTAGTCTTTCAGGTAGGTTCCCTCGGAATCCATCAGGTCGCCTGAATGCACACTGTCAGCGCCGACCATGGAGCCCTCCGAAGCCGTGAAGCTGCGCGGGAAGGCGCCCATCATGTCGTAGCTGCCGAACTCGGCGTTGGCGATTTTGCCGCCATGGCGCAGGAGGGCCATCTCCACATCGGCGGTATTGTCGAGCACGTTGTTCGTTGTCGCCGAGGTGGAGTTCCAACCGTAGAACTGGGTGCAGCCGCCCGTGGCCGACAGCGTCACCTTCGCGCGGTAAACACGGTACTCGCCCGTGGGCAGGTGCAGGCCCACGGCGCCCAGGCAGCGGCCGTCCTCGATGATGAGGTCGGTGATCATCGTGCGGTCGTGAACCGTGACGTAGTCCTTGGAGCGGAAATAATCGGACCAGTGACGCGTCATGGAATGCTCGAAACCACGCGTCGTCGGGAAATCGTAGATATAGAAAGGAGTTCCGTCCTCGTTGCGTGCCGAAAGGATCTCGCCCCAGTTAGCGACGACCACATCGGGATTCAGCTCGACCTCGTTCTGGACGCCCGTCTTGCGGTAGAGGCTATCGTTACGAATTTTCGTAGCAACGGGCACCTCCTCCTCGGTCTCATAATAAGCGCCGGGAACCCACGTTTGCATGATGTCGAAGCTCATGCCGAAAGCGCCTCCGAAGCCATAGGGCGCTTTATCGATCACCAACATGTTCTTGCCAGCCTTGCAAGCTTCCTGCATAGCGAAACTGGCACCGAAGCCGCCGCCAATGAGGAGGATGTCGGTGTCGTAGACCGCGTAGGGCACCGATGCGGCCACCGTCTCGTTCTCTCCGCCCGTCTGGGCCATCTCGGTCGGGTTCTGCGGCGCGCAGCCGGCCAGCATGCCGCCCGTCAGCGCCGCCGCGCCCGCAGTCAGGCCGCCCAGCTTGAAAAACGAGCGCCGGTCCATGCTGCGAGGCGTGTTCTCCCCTTGCTTGCTTCCCATCCCTCTTTCTCCTTTCGATCGGGATCAGACGGGCCGAAGAATACGGAGGAAACGGAAGCGTGGCAAAAGTTGCGCCGCTAGAGCAACTGTTGACGAGACGACACCGAAGCGCGCGGCAAACCGTTGAGCGTTTGGAGCATGTCCCCGAAACGCCACAGCCGGCGTATCATGAAACATACGCAAAAAGGGAGGGGCGATGGACAACGAAAGAGACGATTGGGCGCAAGACTCGGAGACGGCCCTGATCTTCGACCAATGGATGCGCGCCATCGTCAGCGCGCTTCGGGCCGAGCGCGGCGCCACCATCAACCAGTTCTGGCTGCTGCTGCTCATCAGCGAGCATCCCGAGCATTCCGCGGCGACAGCCGCCGCGACGCTCGGGCTCAACTACACCACGGTGGCCGCCTGCGCCGCTCAGCTCGTGCGGGAGGGAGCCCTCGAGAAGCGAACCTGCGACGATGACGACCGATGCTCCCCTCTCGCCATAACACCCTCCGGCCAACGGCTCCTCGCATCTCTCGACCAAAGTTTGATCACCACGGCCAAAAGCGCCCTGGATCCTCTGCAGGGCGACGAGCGGACACAGGCCCTGCAACTTTTCTTCGAAGCCTGCGTGCGGCTCAACAAGAAGCGGATGATGGGAGATCCGGTGCGCGGGGACAGCGCCTTCATCATTGTCTGCCAGCAAACGGCCCTCGATTTCAGCCGTCTGTGCCGAAAGCAGCACCTGGGCGCCACCCAGGGCCATCTGCTTTTGGCCCTGGGAAACAGCGGGCGCACGGCGGCCAAAGAGCTGCGGCGGCACCTCTGCCTGGACGCCCCCACCTTCTCGCGGGCGGTCTCGCGCCTCGCAGATGCGGACCTCGTCACCCGCATCACCTGCGCCAGCAAACGAGAGATCGCAATCGCACTCACCCCGCAGGGCCTCGCCTGCGCCGCGCGCATCGCTGAGGAGACCACCGAGATGCTGGAGGCGCTGCTCGGGGACGGTCTTCGCAGCCCCGTGGGCATCCGCACCATCGCCGCCCTTCGCGCGTCGCTGGAGGAACGGCTCTAACGGCCCTTGCGGATGCCGCCTTTGCGACCGTTGGCCTTCGGGGGCTTGCCCTGGCGCTGCGATTTCGGGGTAGCTCCTCCCGCACCTCTACTCCGCTCGGATGAGGCGCGTCCTTTGGCGTTCTTTCCGTTGCTGGATGAAGCGCGCCCTTTATTGCCTCTCCCCTTCCCTTTCGGGGCGCCGCCGTCCGCATCGCGCTTCTTGGGACGGATGGGGCGGATGAGGCACTGCTTGTCCCAGCCGATGAGGTCGGTTCGCCCGGCCTTCGTTAGCGCCTCGCGCACCAAGTCGTAGTTGTCGGGGTTGCGGTACTGGATGAGCGCCCGCTGAAGGGCCTTCTCGTGCGGGGTCTTCGGCACGTAAATGGGTTCCATAGTCAGGGGATCGAGGCCCGTGTAGTACATGCACGTGGAAATCGTCGAGGGCGTGGGGTAGAAATCCTGCACCTGCTCGGGGTTGAAGCCCATGTCGCGCACGTACTCGGCCAGCTCGATGGCCTCGGCCAACGTGCTGCCCGGATGCGACGACATGAGATAAGGCACGACGAACTGCTTCTTGCCCGTCTCGCGATTGATTTCCTCGAAAGCGTCGCAGAACGCGTCGTAGACGGCCCGAGGCGGCTTGCCCATGGCAGCAAGCACGGTGTCGGACACATGCTCGGGGGCCACGCGCAGCTGGCCGGACACGTGGTGCTCGACCAGCTCGCGCAGAAACGTACGATCGGGATCGGGGTCGGCCATGACGTAGTCGAAGCGAATGCCGGAGCGCACGAACACCTTCTTCACGCCGGGCAGCTTCCGCAGCTTGCGCAGAAGCCCCGTGTAGTCGCGATGGTCGGCCTTCAGCGCCGGACAGGGTTTCGTGCCCAAACAGCGGCGGTCTGTGCAGGCACCCCGCGTGCGCTGCTTGGCGCAGGCCGGCCCGCGGAAATTCGCCGTGGGACCGCCCACATCGTGAATGTACCCCTTGAACTCGGGATCTTCCGTCATAGCACGGGCCTCATCCAGCAGCGACTCGTGGGAGCGGCCCGTGACGATGCGTCCCTGATGGAAGGTGAGCGCGCAGAAGGCGCACTCGCCGAAGCAGCCGCGGCAGGAGGTGAGCGAGAACTTCACCTCGGCCAGCGCCGGCACGCCGCCGGCCTCGTCGTAGGAAGGATGCCATGTGCGCGCATAGGGCAGGCGATAGACGGCGTCCATCTCGTTTTGGGTCAACGGCGCAGCCGGCGGGTTCTGCACGACATACACGCCATGGGGGTAGGCCTCCACCAAGCGACTGCCACACACCGGATCGCTCGCGCGGTACTGGGTGGCGAAACTCTCCGCGAAGGCGCGCTTGTCACCCGAAACCTCATCCCAACTGGGCAGCATCTCGTAGTCGACCACGTGCTCGAGCGAGCGCGTACGAAACACCGTGCCGTCGATGAAGGTGAGGTCGCTCACGGAAAGGCCCGCGGCAAGGGCATCGGCAATCTCGACGATAGAGCGCTCCCCCATGCCGTAGGAGATGAGGTCGGCCCCGGAATCAAGCAAGATGGAGCGCTTGAGGGAATCGGACCAGTAGTCGTAATGGGCGAGCCGGCGCAAACTCGCCTCGATGCCGCCCAAAATGATGGGCGTTTCCTTGAAGGTGCGGCGAATGAGGTTCGAATAGACCGCGGCCGCGTGGTTGGGACGCTCGCCGCCCTTGCCGCCCGGCGTGTAGGCATCGTCGTGGCGGCGCTTCTTGTTCACCGTGTAGTGGTTCACCATGGAGTCCATGTTGCCCGCCGACACGAGGAATCCCAGCCGCGGCTCGCCGAACACCGCGACGCTTTCCGGGTCGTTCCAATCGGGCTGGGCGATGAAGCCCACCTTGTAGCCGTGGGACTCCAGCACCCGCGTGATGATGGCGCTCCCGAAGGAGGGATGATCCACGTAGGCGTCGCCGGAGACGTAGACGAAGTCGAGCTGCCCCCAGCCGCGCGCATCGGCCTCGGCCCGCGTGGTAGGCAGGAACGCCGAAGCCGGCAGGGAGGGACGCGCGTTTTTCGGAGCGCCCTTTTCCGGGCGCTTGGGACTGCGATGAGATTGGGGCGCGGGCTTCTTAGACACAGAGAGTACGTCCTTCATAGAAACGGGCGGGGAAGCCCCCGCCCTGGCGTGTGGTTATGGCGCAAGGCCGATATCGGCCCGTAAGCTAGTTCTCGTCGGCCGCCTTCGCCTCGTCGGCGGGCGCCGCGGGCGCGTCGGCTACGGTGATCTTCGCCTGGGAGGCCACGAAGCGGGCGGCCTTCAAGCGCTCGGCCGTCTCGCGCAGAGCGAAACCGCGACCCGAGTCTTCCAGTTGCTGACGCATCATCTTGGGATTGCCCTGGGGATTCATGCCCAGGCAGGCGTCCTCCAGATCCTTGTCGGTCAGCGTCAAGCGCTCGTGACGGTACACCGCATCCAGACAGAAGCCCTGCACCAGCACCTCGCGGGTCTGCATCATGAGCATCATGCCGAACTGCTGCTCGCCACCGTTTTGGGCCACGAACTGCTCCCAGGTCATGCCGGCCTGCTGAAGCTCCATGCGCAGGTTCTGCATGAGCTGGTCGCGCGTGGCCTCGTAGATCTCGTCGGCGATGCGGCCCTCGAAGCGCCGCGTGAGCTGGCCGACGGCCATCTGCTGCACGTAGCCCTCGTAGGCCTCGCGCTGCTGGGCCTCGAAAACGCGGCGCATATCGGCCACCAGAGCCTCCTTGCTCGCGAACATGGGCATGTTCGCCTTCACCCAAGCGTCGTCGATGACCGGCACGACCTCCTGCTGAATCTCCTTCACGGTCACCGTGCAGGAGATGGGCTTGTTCACCACTTCCCCGTTCTCGGTGCCCAAGGGAGCCTCGAAGGTGAACTCCTTGGTCTGACCCGGCTCCATGCCCAGGAGCGCCTCGTCGAAGCCTTCGGGCATGTACCCGCGGCCCATGAGGTAGGTGCGGTCCTCGCAGGTGAGCGCTTTGAGCTCCTCGCCGTCGTCGAAGCACTTCATGGCGATGGAGCAGGCGTCTCCCGCCTCAAGCGGCTTCGCGTCGGCTACCACGTAGGTGACGGAGTTCTTGGCGATCTCCTCCAGCTGCTGATTGATGGGGGTCTCGTCGAAGGTGAAGGGGGGCACGGTGATCTCCACCGGCTCGTAGGTGGTCAGCTCGTAGGTGGGCTTCACGGTGACGTTCAGAGTGAACGTGAACTTCTTGCCGCGCTCGAACTTCACCGTGGGCGTGGCCTTGGGCGGGAACGCCGGCACGAGGTTGCGGCGGTCGAGCGCCCGGGGCACAAGCACCTCGATGGCGTTGGGCTCGACGATCTTGTCCAAATCAGCGATGCCCAGCTGTTCTTTCGCCAGCTCCTCGATGGATTTGCCCGGTGCGGGACGCACGCCCATCTGCATGGCGAAAGCCTCGGCGGCCTCCTTGAGCGCGTTGTTAACCTCGATGGCCGTCGCCTCGCAATCGAGCTTGATGACGCCGTCGGCGAGCTTTTTCTCGGTTACCTTCATAAATTCGGTGCTCCTCCTTCGCGAAGAGGGCCGCCTTATGCGGCCCGTAAGGTTTGCCCGCTATAGTAGCACAGCCCGCGCCCACAAGATCGAAGCCCACAGGGTTCACAGGTTCCGCCAAAACAGCACTCAAACCCAGCGGAACACAGATAATTGACCAATGCGAAGGGCGCCCTGCACGAGGGAGCCCTTCGCTCTAATGTCAAGCCTCAGCCCCAGACGTTCTACTTCTGAGCCTCTTTCTGTTGGGCCCGGCAATCCTTGTAGCCCTTCACGAGGAACGCGGGGAGCTGCTTGACGAGGTCGAAGGGGATCATCGTCAGCACCTTCCATACCTCATCGGGGCGCACGTAGACCGTCGAGGGCATGGATTGCAGCAGAAGCGCTTTCATGAGAATGGTGTCGTCCTTCATGCGCAGGCTCTTCACGTCCACCATGGGCGCTCCCCCGCGATCGTAGAAGGACGCGCCATCGTAAACCGTGGTGAAGCGCGTGGCCCCGAAGGCGACGAGCGCCACCAAAAGCCCGAAGATGATCTCGTTGACCGGGGCGCCACCAAGGCTCGCCGCCGCATCGGCGATGCCCCACACAGCGAAGGCGCATCCCACGAACACCAGCGCCCAGTCGCAGCCCGGGTTGTACTCCTTCATGCCCGTCGAGGCCCCGGCGAGCACCACGATAAGCGCGCCGGCCATCAGGTCTACGGCGAGGGCGGCGCTGGCGCAGCCGAGCAGCGGAACCGAGAGGAGCACCCAGGCACCGAAGACGATTTCCAAGATATTCAAGCATTTAGCCATGAGCGGTCAGATCCTTTCGCGCTTACTTGTTATCCAGCGTGTCGTCCCAGTCGATGTCCAGATCCTCCAAAACGACTTGAGCCGTGCCGCGGCCGCCGCCGGTGACCGCGCCGCCCGGATGGGTGCCCATGCCCGTCAGGTACAGACCGTCGATCATCGTGCGGAACTGGCCGATCTCGGGCAGAGGGCGATAGGCGTAGCTCTGGAACAGATAGGCGCCCGGACCCGTGATGTTGCCGTCGATGATGTTCTCGTTCCACTCGCTGTAGAAGTCGGGCGTGAACACCTTGTAGGCCATCACGTTGTCTTCGCTGAGATTGGTGGTGTAGCTGAAGAAGTGCTCGCGGATGTCGCGGGCAAAGCGCTCCACCTCCTCGGGATGGTTCTTCCACCAGTCCATGCCCTCCTCGCCGACGCCGGAGGGGGCCAGCTGCCAGAGGTAGAGGACATGCTTGCCCTCGGGGGCCCGCTGGGGGTCGAACAGCGACGGCACGAGCGATTCGGGGCACAGGGAGCGCTTCTCGGGAAGACGGCCCTCGACCATGGCGCGATAGCCGTCCAGCAGGTCCTGGAAGTTCTCGGGAATGGGCTCCACCACGACGGCGTCGTCGAACTCGGGACCGGCCTTGTAGTGCGGCGCATCGTCGATGGCCACCGCCTGCATGACACCGGACATGGGCGCCGGAACGATTTGCTCCAGGTCGCGCTTGAACTTGGGATCGAGCTCGTAGCCGTCCACCATCTCGAGGAACACGCGACGGGCATCCACGTTGGAGATGATGGCCTTCGTTCCCACGTAGACGTCGCCGTCCTCGGTCTCGACGCTGACGGCACGCCCATTCTCAACGTTGATCTTGGTCACCTTCTTGTTGAGAACGATCTTGCCGCCGCGGTCTTTCAGGGCGGCCGCCAAGGCGTTGGGCAGCGCGATGGAGCCGCCCTTGGGCAGCGATCCCGAGCGGAAGGCATTGCCCACGGCCACGAACATCATCCACATGGCGCTCCCGGCATCCTCTGGCGTGACCATGACCTCCGTGGAGATCTTCAACACATGGGAGATCGTCTTGGGGTGCTTAAACCACTGCTGCGCCATCTGCAGGGCCGTCATCGACATGGACTTGAACAGATCACGGCCCTCCGGCGTGGAGTTCAACTGATTGACGAACAGGCCCATAGGAGGCGGGCAGGTGGACATGCCCGTGGAGATCAGCGGAAGAAGACGCGCCTTCTCCTGGATGAACTGCCCGTAGGCTTGGGCGTCCTCGGGAGAGTACGCGGCGATCTGCTCCAGCTCGTGGGCCAAATCGCCGTCCTCCAGCACACCGGTTCCGTCGGGATACAGCGTGGCGCCGTTCTTCTTCGTGTCGATGAACTCGAACCCGTACTTCTCGCGAATGCCCAACTCGTCATCGGCATAGACGGGATTGGACTGGATGGCGCCCAGAGCCACCGAGCCGATATCGTGCTTGAAGCCGGGCAGCGTGCATTCCACCGTGGCGGTGCAGCCCCCGATGACGTTCTTGGCCTCGAGCACGCACACGCTCAGACCCGCCATGGCCAAGTAGTTGCCGACAATGAGGCCGTTATGGCCCGATCCGATAATGACCGCATCGTATGTTTCCGTTGCCATGCCCTCTGCTCCTTTCATCGGGCTGCCGACGGCGCCTTCGCGTCGGCAGCGATTGGGATAATTGCCAGCGGGAGCGCCCCATCGGCCGCCCCCGCAACGACACAAATAAGTGGCCTACTTCGCCCAGCGCGGCTTCAAACCCCGCTCCTCGGCGGCGGCGCGCAAGTCGTTCCAGTAAGTCAGGTGATCGATTTCGGCCGAATCGCATACCTCGGTGCACTGACCGCACAAGATGCATCGGTACAGCCCGTCCTGAACAGCTTGCACCACGCGATCTGCCTGGTCGTAGGGGTCGTAGTATCGGTAGGCCGTGGCCAGCATGGTCATGGGCCCTACGTAATCGGCGTTGGTCTGCATCGCCGGGCACACCGAGCTGCAGCGGCCACAGCGGGTACACCACTCGATGGAGTACACCTTCTCCTGGGCGCCCATGTCGAACTGGTTGATCTCGTCGCGGTTCATGTCATCGAAACGCACGCGGTTGTATCGCGCCGAAGTGGCCAGATGGCGCTGGGTCTTGTCGACGATGAGGTCGTGCAGCACCGGGTAGCCCTCAAGCGGAGCGATATCGTGGGCCCCGTCGGTCAAAGGGGTAATGCAGGCCAACTTGGGCTCGCCGTCCACCATCATGGCGCATCGTCCGCAGCTACGGCCATGGCAGGAATAGTCAAAGGCGATGGGCTCTTCGTTCTCGTAGATGTGCATCAAAGCCTCGAGCGCCGTTATATTGTCGCGATAGGGCACTTCGAAGCTCTGCTCGTAGGGAGATGCATCCTGTGAGGGGTCGAAGCGGGTAACGGTAATTTTCATTGCATGCCTCCTTGGGATTAGGCCACCGTCGACCAGTCGATGGATTCCCAATCGACGGTCGGCAGCTCAACTTTCGCGGTCTCGTAGGCGCCCTCGGAGCCCGAGATGGCCAAAGAGCACGCCCAATCGTCGCTCGGGCCGGGGAATTCGGGACGCAAATAGCTGCCGCGACTTTCCTCGCGCGTCAGCGATGCGAGCACGGACAGCTCGGCAATGGTGAGCAGGTTGTAGTTCTCGATGGCCTCTTTCCACTCCATGTTGTAGGCCAGCGACGGGCTGCCCACGGCCTGGCGCGGGAGGTCTTCCTTGCGAATACGCGCCAGTTCGTCGCGGGCCGCCTCCAGGGCCTCGGTGGTGCGGATGATGCCCATAGCGGACCCCGCCGCGTTCTGGATGGCCCGTCGAATGGTCACAGGGCGCATATCTCCCCCATCCGCGTTGATGCGAATGGCTTCAAGACGCTCGCGTTCGGCGTCGATGAGGGAGAAGTCGAGCTCTCCCAGTTCGGCGGTCTTCGCGTACTCGGCCGCGCAGTGGGCGGCGTAGTTGCCGTACAGGTAGTTGTGGCTCACGCCGGGGCTTCCGGCCGCGCCGGTCATACCGCCGCCACGAGCGCAGAACAGGCCGGCGAACTCGCGGCTCATGGCCTTCTCGTCCGTGAGAATGCTGCCCTGGTGCTCGATCATCTCGAGGCCGCACTCGATAAGATCGCTCGTAGGATCGATGCCGAACGTATCGCGGAACAGATCGATGTTGCGGCGATAGAAGTAGCGGATGTGGCTGCGCGCCTCCTCAGTCGAGTAGTCCACGTAGACCCCGCCGGCGTCCGACCCGCGCCCGTCGGCAATGCACTGGCCCACGGTCTGCAGGAACAGGGAGCGGCTCTTCTGATACTTCAGGGGATCGTCTTCGTCCACGAGGAATAGGTCGCCGTTGCGATCCTTGATATAGCCCACCGACATGCTGTCGGCGCCGAGACCGGCAGGGTACCCGCAGGAGATGCCCGTGGGGTAGACGGTGATGAGGTCGTAATCGGCCCATTCGGAATCCACGATGGGGGCGCCATGGCGAAAGGCGGCCATCTCCAAGTCGGAGGTGTTGTCAGGCACGCTGCCCGACTGCGGCGCCACAGTGTTCCACCCGTTAATCCAACATGTGCCGCCCGTGGCCATCACTGTGGCCTTGGCACGAAACACCCGGAAGGCTCCCGTGGGCAAATGGATACCCATGGCACCCCGGCACACGCCGTCTTTGACGATAAGATCGGTGAGCATGGTCTGATCGGCGATGGTCAGCCACGGCGACGCCGTCAGACGGTCGGTCTCATGGCGGGGGAAGGAGCCTTCTACCATGTAGATCTTGGCTGCCTCGATATCGGAGAAGATGTGATAGCTTCCGTCCTCGTTGCGCTCGGGAAACATCTGGCCTTTGTTGAGAACTTCGAGATCGAGCTGCTGACCTTGGCCGGAGCAGGCGGGGTTCGCCCCATTGCGCTCCTCTGCGTACCGGCGCGCGGCAAGATTCACTTCTTGGTTCAGCACGGGCCCGATCTGGGAATCGAATTGATAGAAGTTCGGATCGTAGATCCAGGTAGTGAGGAAGTCGAAGTTCATGCCCGCCACGCCGCCAGAGCCGAACGGACCCTTCTCGACCACCGTAACATTCAAGCCGCTCTTTGCGGCATTCGCCGCCGCCGACATACCGGCATAGCCGCAACCGCACACGAGCATATCGGTCTCGTACACCTCGTAGGTGCCCCGGGGCGTTACAACCGTATGCCCCGTTTCAGCCAAGTTGGCGCTATCCTCCTGCGGGGCGCACCCTGTCGCCCCCAATCCCGCGCCCGCCAAGAGGGTGAAGCCGGCCGTGGCGCCGACCCCCTTCAAGAACGAACGTCGCGAACAGGCAGTCGAATCGCCAACGAACATGTTGTCGTCCATTGCCACTCCCTTTCCTCTCTCCTCAGATGATTCGGAACGAGAAGAGCATGGCAAATTCATCGACTCGCTGTCAGCGGGCAGTTTTCCCAACCCGTCAGGAACCTCCTTACAAAAGGTGCAAACCGTCAAGATCGCCTGGACAAGTTCACGCTTTCGTGGGTATCATGCGGGAAAAGGAGGGCTTTTTATGGAAGTACACTACATCGAGAAACCCCGGGGATTCGATGTGCGTATGCGCGTGGTGGAGGCTGTCACCGAGCCGATTCGCGCTCTGTCAGTTACCGAGATATGTCGCCGTGCCGGCATTTCAAGGCAGACGTTCTACAGCTACTTCGAGTCGAAGTACGCTATTGGCTCATGGTATGCCCTCCATTGCGACACGTTTACGCTCGACCTCATAGGACGGACGCTTTCATGGCGCGAGGGTTACGAGCGCTGGTACACGCTCATGGAGCGCCAAAGGCTTCTCTTCGCCAACTCATCGCAAAGCAAGTTCAGTGACGAGGGTGCAGCCGCGGTGGCCGAGAACCGTATCGCCGCCTTCCGGGAAACCTTTGAAAACCGCGAATTGGCGTTCACCGACGAGTACTGCTACTACGCCTGGATGTGCGCCTCAGTGGAACGCGCCGCCTTCAGCCGCTGGCTCAAAGAGGGCTGCGACGCGCCACCGGCGGACATGGCCAGGCTCACCGAGTTGTGCGTGCCTCCCTTGCTCCATCGGGCCTTAAGTCTTTGAGCCCCTGGTTTTTCGACCGCGAGAGGCGGCTCGCCTTCGAAACGGCACCCTGGTTCTTCCTACTCGTTGGACTTCAGGCTCTCCACCATGTCGATGCGGGCAAGCTTGGGGCGCATGACGAGCATGACGACGGCGGTGAACACCATGGTGAGAACGAAGGCGATGACGAAGCTGTCCCAGTGAATGGTGCGCCCGAACATGACCTGATCCACTTCCGCCGTCACCACGACGAAGCCTTCCAGCACCACGCCGAGGCCCAGGCCCACAAGCGCGCCCAGCATAGCCAGAAGCACGATCTCGCGGAAGATGTAGGCGTTCACCTCGCGGGGCGTGAAGCCGAGCACCTTCAACGTGGCGATTTCCCGGGCCCGCTCGGTGATGTTGATGTTCGTCAGGTTGTACAGCACGATGAACGCGAGCGCGGCCGCCGCCACCACAAGCACCACCACGACCATGTTCACCGAGCGCAGCATCTGCTTGTAGGAGTCGATGACCTCGTCGTTGAAGGCTACGGTGTCCACCGCCCCCGTAGCGCGCAGGGCCTCGGAGAGCGCAGAGCGCTCCCCCTCGTCGGTAGTGGCCCGGGCGTACACCGTGAGGTTGTCCGGCTCCTCCCCGAAGGTGCGCGCGTAGGTCTCCGGCGTCATGAAGGCATAATCGCCGATATAGTTCTCGATGATGCCCGTCACGGGCACGGAATAAGTCGTCGCCGTGGCATTGCCCAAATCGTCCTGCTCGGCGAACACGATGGCGTCGCCCGCCGAAAGCCCCAGCTTGGTGGCCAGCTTCTCGGTGACGATGGCGCCGGCGTCGGTCAGCCCCACCTCATCGTGGCCCTCACGGGTGCGGAAGCGCCACAGCTCCTTGAACGCCTCGGGGTCGGACGGCGCCACGATGGTGGTCATGGCCTCGGTGCCGTCGGTGCCCTGGGCGATCATGGAGGTCTCGGTGGCGCGGACGGCCACGGGCAGCTTCTCAGCGTCGTCCAGAAGAGCGGCGGCAGCCTCGCGCTCGTCATCTGCAGCATCGTCCTTCTCGGAGATGACGACGTTGTAGTCAACCAGCTCGCCGTACTGCACGTCGATGATGTCGTTGATGGAGTTCTGCAGCCCCAGGCCCGTCAGCAGAAGCGCCGTGCAGCCGGCGATGCCCACGCACGTCATGACGAGGCGGCGCTTGTAGCGGAAGATATTGCGGAACGTCACCTTCCACGAGAACGAGAGGCGACGCCACAGGGGTCCGACGCGCTCCAGCAGAATGCGCTTGCCGGCCTTGGGCGCCGGCGGCTGCATGAGGGCGGCCGGGGTCTCGCGCAGGGTGGCCGCAGCGGCGGCCCAGGTGGCCAGAAGCGTGATGCCGATGCCGAGCCCGGCCGCGGCGAGCGCGATGGGCCAGTCGATGGGCATGGAAGCGCGGGGCACGTAGTAGACGATGGAGTAGGCCTCCATGATGACCCAGGGCAGCACCTGGGAGAGCACCGCAATGCCGAGAACGCTGCCCATCCCCGCGGCCAGGGCGGCGTAGATGAGGTACTTCGAGGTGATGCGCGCCCGCGAGTAGCCGAGCGCCTTGAAGGTGCCGATGAGCATGCGCTCCTCTTCCACCATGCGGGTCATGGTGGTAAGGGCCACGAGCGCCGCCACGAGGAAGAAGATGAAGGGGAAGAACGACGCGATGGCGTCGATGCGATCGGCATCGGAGGCGAAGCTCACCACGCCGAAGTTCTTCGTGCGGTCCATGACGAGCCAATCCGGCGGCTCGATGTCGTCGATCTCCTTCTGAGCGTCGGCGAGTTCCTGCTCCGCCTTGTCCAACTCCTCGTTGGCCTCGGCCGCGGCGGCGTCGTAGTCGGCCACGCCCTGCTCGTACTCGGCCCGGCCCGCCTCCAGGTCGGCTTTGGCCTGCTCGTATTCCGCCTTGCCCTCTTCCAGCTGCTTCTTGCCTTCCTCGACGCTCGTCTTGGCCTGATCGAGCTGGGTCTGTGCCGCAGCGATCTGCGCGTCGGCGGAGGCGCGCTCTTGCGCGAGCTGCGCCTTCGCCTCATCCAAGGCCGTCGCTGCGGCGGCGATGTCAGCGATCTTCTGCTCCAGGTCGGCGCGGGTCGCCTCAAGCTCTGCGCGCTGCTCGGCGGGGAGGTTCGGCACCTGCAAGGCGGCCTCGGCCTGGGCCAGGGCGTCCTGCAGCGTCGGCAATGCCGCATTGGCTTCGGCGAGGTTCGCCTCATTGGCGGCGATCTGCTGCTCGGCCTCGGCGAACTGCGCCTCAGCGTCGGCCTTGCGCTTGGAAAGCGACTCCGTGCCCTGGGTGTACTCCTTCTCGCCGTCCTTGATCTTCTTCTCGCTCGCGGAAAGCGTGGAGGCGGCCGCGTCCAGCTTGCGCTGACCCTCGTCCAGCTCCTCCTTGGCCGCATCCAGCTCGGCGCGGGCATCGGCGAGCTCGGCCTTCGCGCGGGCCTCCTCCTCTTCGTATTCCGCTCGCGCCTCGTCCAGATCGGCCTGGGCCTCGGCCTTCAGGCCATCCACCCGGGCCTGCTCCCGAGCCGGGGCGATGCCCTCGATGGCGGCCACAACCCCGGCCACCCGGTCGTCGTAGGCGTCGCTGTCGGCGGGCAGCTCCGCGGCGCCCTCCACCGACACGTAGGCCTCCACATAGGGCATGTCCGCATCGAAGGCCTCCGGCAGCACGTACATGAACTGCTCGACGGTGCCCGAGCCGATGGTGGAGGTGCCCATGGACGTGGAGCTGACGTAGAGCGGGGAATGCACGCGCCCCACCACGGTGAACTCCATTTCTGCCAGCGTGTCTTCCGCACTGCCCGCCGACGGATCGACCGTCACGGTGTCCCCCAGCGCCGAGGGCCCGCTCATGACGCGGTCGTTGAAGATGACGCACTCGTTGGCCGAGGTAGGCCAACGGCCTTCCACCAGATCGAGCCGGTTGAGGTAATCCGCATCATCGGAGGAGATGGCGCCCGCATCGGTCTTCGCCGCCGTCGCCGCCGAGGGCGACAGCGAGTGCACGCGCATCACGTACTGCTCGTCGTTCAAGGTGGCCAGCACATCGGCGGAGTAGGCCGCCTCCACGCCCGAGACGCCGGGCACGTCCCGCAAGGCCTCGATGTCCTCATCCGTGAGCCCCAGGGTAGAGACGACGCGGATATCCATGAGATCGGTGCCGTCGTAGTAGGCATCGGCCGCCAGCTTCATGTCCGGCGCCGTCATGCGCAGCCCGGCATAGAAGCCGCAGCCCAGCGCCACGATAGCGGCGATGGCGACAAAGCGCCCGAGCGAGTGGCGGATGGAGCGGACGATGTCCTTATTGAACGCCTTCACGCTACCACTCCAGCACGTCGGCGGACAGGGGGGCCTCATTCAGCTCCACGGCGGCCACCGAGCCCTCGCGCACGTGGATGACCCTATCGGCGATGGCAGTGAACGCGCTGTTGTGGGTGACGACGACGACCGTGCGCCCCGTATCGCGGCAGGTGTCCTGCAGAAGCTTCAAGATGGCCTTGCCCGTCTCGTAGTCAAGCGCGCCGGTGGGTTCGTCGCACAAAAGGAGCTTGGGGTTCTTCGCCAGGGCGCGGGCGATGGCCACGCGCTGCTGCTCGCCGCCGGACAGCTGTCCGGGGAAGTTGCGTACCCGGTCGGCCAGCCCCACCGCTGCCAGCACCTCATCGGCATCCAGCGGATCGCGGCAGATCTGGCTCGCCAGCTCCACGTTCTCGCGGGCCGTC
Source organism: uncultured Adlercreutzia sp. (assembly GCA_902478715.1). Lineage (GTDB taxonomy): Bacteria > Actinomycetota > Coriobacteriia > Coriobacteriales > Eggerthellaceae > Adlercreutzia. The sequence goes on along the minus strand of CABSMC010000048.1, from coordinate 1,962 downwards.
AGATTCTGCACCAAGTTGTAGAACTGGAAGACGAAGCCGATGTCGTGGCGGCGGTACTGGGTGAGCTGCTTGCGGTTGAACGAGCTCACACGCGCGCCATCCAGCATGATGGTGCCGGAGGTGGCCGAGTCCATGCCGCCGAGCATGTTCAGAAGCGTCGTCTTGCCAGCCCCGGAAGGCCCCACGATGACCACGAATTCGCCCTGCTCAATAGTGAAGCTCATGTCGCGCACGGCGGCCACTTCCACCTCGCCCATCTGGTAGATCTTGCTCACGTCGGCAAATTCCACGAAGGCCATGATTCCTCCCAGCACCCGGCGCCCCGCCCGGGCGCTTTTCTCTCGGCCCTTACGATACACGATGAATGAAAAAGAAGGCACCCGATCAGGCACCTTCTGAAAACTTCTATCTTTGAGCGGGCGGGGCTACAGCACCTCGAAGGTGTGCACGGCGGCAATGGGCGAGGCGTCGCCGTCCTCGTTCACCGAGCGCACCTTCATCTGGTAGGCGCCGGAGGCCTCGGGCGTGTAGGCGAAGGTCCACGACACCCAGCGCTCGGCCGTCGTGCCTTCCAGATCGTAGCGGGTCCAGTGCGCGCCGTTGTCGAGCGAGAACTCCACCGCGATGATGCGCTTGTCGAAGTCGTGGGCCCAGCCGGTGAATTCCATGGGCTCGCCGACGCGCCCCACGTACTCGGCCTTCGCCGCCACGTTGGGACGGTTGGTGTAGTCGTGGCCGTCGTCGACGAACGGCCCGATGACCGGGGGGACCTCCTCGTTGGTGAAGCGGATCTCGCGGATGTCGCGCACGAAGTACTTGGCCGGAAGACCCGGCACCCACAACTGGTTGGTAGCGCCCATGACGCTCATGATGTCCTCGCCATTCACGCGATTGGCCACAATGGCGCCGCGTTCCAGCAGAAAGTCCAGCGGGAAGCTCTGCTCCATCCCGTCGGCGCCCACGAATGTGACGGTGTTGCACTCCTCTTCCACGGCAATCCCCTTCTCTAGCTTTTGTCCTGGGGACATTCTACAAGCTTCGCCAGCTCGGCAGCTGAGTGCACGCCCGTCTTCGTGTAAATGGCATGAACATGCGAGCGCACCGTGGCCACCGACACCACCAGCACGTCGCTGATCTCGCGCGGACGCTTGCTGCGGGCGAGCAGGCGCAGCACCTCGGCCTCGCGCTCGGTCAGGCCGAACTGAGCCGCCAGAGCCGTGCAGCGCTCATCGCGGGTGCGCTCATAGCGGCCGCGCGGATCCTCGTGGGGCAGAAGGCCCCAAACCGTCTTGGCGTACTTCTCCGAGTTCATGTTGAAGGTGACGAGCACAAGCAGGACGAACACCGCCGTGCCGATGACGGAGAAGGCCGCGGTATCGAGAACGAGGTTTTCGTGAACCTCCATTCCCGCAAGGTTACCGAGTAGAAAGCCGACCGACCGAATGAGGAAGGCTCGCCCGAACACCTGGGAGGGCGCCGCGCGCAGAACCCGACACACCGCATAGCAGCCTACGGCAAGGAGCGCGTCGAAGTAGTAGAGGGCACAGGCCTGCATGACAAGCGCGGGCAAAAACTCGGTACTGGCCGTCAGGGGGCCAAGCAGGGCCGCCACCGTGGCCACGGGGAAGACCACCCGGTAGAAGCGGTTCCAGATACGCGACATGTCGAGGGAGCGCGCCGGAGGCAGCGTGAGGACGAGCAGCGCGAGGGCGGCACCCATGCCAACAAGGAAGGAGGACACCCGCGCGACCACGCCGAGCGGCAGTGCGAGGGGCACCACATGGAGGAACCCGAACACGGCGCCGTATACGCCGAGAATGAGAAAGAGCCGCCAGCAGAGGGGAACGCGCCGTTGCCTGCACGGTAAACCATCGCCCCCATCGCCGCACAAGGCGCCCTCAGAGGCCGGAGGAGGAGGCGTCGTCGTGGAAAGCGGGGCTTTGGCATCGGCTGACGCCGTAC
>CABSMC010000047.1 GCA_902478715.1 uncultured Adlercreutzia sp. | reverse complement strand
GGCAGCGTCAGATGTGTATAAGAGACAGTGAGCAAGGAGAGCATGTAGGTTTGGTCCTTTGCCTCATCGAGCGCGCGCTTGAGCGCAAACCGGCCAAGCGCCGTGTCTTCTACCACTCGCGCGTAATGACCGGTTGCGATCTTCTCGCAACCCAGTTCGTCAGCTGCTTGGCACAGCACGGGGATCTTACAGAACCGATTGCAGGTCACGCATGGTGCGGGGGTAAGACCTCGTGCGCAGTCGGTAATGAACGGGTCGATCACCTGTTCACGGAAAACTTCGCGCACATCATAGACCACGTGATCGATACCGAGTGCGCGACACACCGATTCAGCCGCAGCGATCGTGCTCGACTTCTCGGATGCTGTTCCTGCATCGGCGTCATTGAAGACGCAGGTCACCCCTGTCACGCGGTAACCCTGCGACAAAAGAAGAGCGGCTGAGGTTGCGCTATCAACCCCGCCGCTCAAACCTAGTGCAATATGTGCCTTAGGGCTATTCAGCGTCTTCGGCTTCTTCCTTCGGCTCGGGTTCATCGACATCGATCTCGATACCGAGGTCTTCAGCAGCTGCCTTCATAGAGAGTGAAATACGACGACGGTCGGTGTTCACGTCCATGACCTTGACCTTCACTTCGTCGCCAACGCTCACAACCTGGTTCGGCGAATCGATGTGCTTCATTGCCATCTCAGAGATGTGAACGAGACCCTCCACGTTGTCGCCCAGTTCGATGAAGGCGCCGAACGGAACGATCTTGGTCACGCGACCATCAACGATGGTGTCGACCGGATAGACCTCAACGAGCTTGATCCAAGGATCTTCCGTGGTCTGCTTGAGACCGAGGGAGATGCGCTCACGCTGCAGATCGACGTCGAGCACCTCGACCTCCACCTCGTCGCCCACCTTGACGACCTCGGAGGGATGGTTGACATGGTTCCAGGACAGCTCGGAGATGTGCACCAGACCGTCGATGCCGCCCAGGTCCACAAAGGCGCCGAAGTCCACGATGGAGGACACGTTGCCCTTGAGACGCATGCCCTTGGAAAGCTTGGAGAGGATCTCGGCGCGCTCGTTCTTGCGGCCCTCCTCCAGAAGAACGCGGCGGGACAGCACGACGTTGTTGCGGTTGCGATCCATCTCGATGACGCGGGCCTCGATCTCGGTGCCCAGGTAGGCGTCCAGATCCTTCACGCGGCGCAGGTCCACGAGAGAGGCCGGAAGGAAGCCGCGCAGGCCGATGTCCAGGATAAGACCGCCCTTGACCACCTCGATGACCTCGCCGGTGACCACTTCGCCGGCCTTGAACTTCTCCTCGACGGAAATCCAGGCACGCTCGTACTCGGCGCGCTTCTTGGAGAGGATGAGACGGCCGTCCTTGTCCTCCTTCTGAAGGACCAGCGCCTCGATCTTGTCGCCCAGGCTCACGATGTCGGACGGGTCGGCGTCCTTGCGGATGGACAGCTCGCGAGCCGGGATGACGCCCTCGCTCTTGAAGCCGATGTCCACCAGCACCTCGTCGTGCTCCAGCTTGACGACGGTGCCGTCGACGAGATCGCCCTCGTCGAACTCGGTCAGCGTGCCGTCGATCATCTCGTTCATCTGCTCGTCGGAGATGTCGGAGAAGTCGATCACGGAGGTGTTCTTGATTTCGGTCAAAACGGACCCCTTTCAAAAACTAAATCGGGGACCCTTCGTCATGATGGTTGATACGTACCATGTTCGCTTGCAGAAGCAAGGATCGCGGTGCAACAAACATGTCTCGGGGGCCAACAGATACTTACACTTGCCGCCTATCGGCAAGCCCGCCCAGTATAGCACCGCTCGCGCGCGCTTCTCTGTGAATTTTCCCCGAGTGCCGACATTTTTCGCAGGGCGCCCACAAGGCGGCCGAGAAGAGCCCTCAGCGCGCCGAAGGCTCCCTACGAAAGCAGCAGCACGTCCTTCCGAGCGCACGCCTCGCTGCGCACCTCATCGGTAAACCCGCCTATACTGAAGAGGACATAGACGGGCGGGCCGCCAAAGCGCCGGAAAGAGGGGTCGTCCAGGGCCTTTCGAGCCTGCTCTTCCAAGTGCCTCAGCACATTGGCGCCCACGGGCCTCGCCCAGAACTTGCACTCGCCGAACACCGCTCGGCCCTCTTCGGCGCTCAGCCCCACAACGTCTAGCTCCACATCGCGCGCGCCCCACCAAGCGCCCACCCGCTCGGGTATGAAGGGCAGCGCCCCTTCCACGCCCGCATCCCACAGGCGGTCGCGGCACACGTCCTCGTACACGTAGGCGACCTGCCCGTCGACGAAGTTGTTCCTAATCGTCTTCAGCGCCTCCGCCCGCCGCCCCGTTTCCAACAGCCCCATCTGGGGAAAGACGAAGCGGAACCAGAAGCGCAGGTAGTTGTCCTTGATGCGGTAGAGGCCCTTCTTGCTCTTCCCGGGGTTCTCCTCCGTCACGGGCACCACGCGCTCCAGCACATCGAGCCGCTCGAGCACTTTCAGGTACTTCGACAACCCCGTCTGCCTCACGTTCAGCGCCGCGGCGATCTCCCCGCTCTTGCGGTTGCCCGCCGCCACCGCCTTCAAAATGGAGAAATAGGTTCCCACCTCGCTCACCTCCTTCGACAGAAGGAAGTTCGGCTCGTCGTACAGATAGCTGCTGGAGCTCAAAACGCTCTTCTCGATGCCGCGGTACACATCGTCCACACCCTTGAAGCTCTCGATGTACTTGGGGACGCCGCCCGTGACGCCGTAAAGCTCGACCAGCTCGCGGCGCCCGATCTCCTTCGAGAAGAAATCCCGGTAGAACCGAAAGGGAATCTGCTTCATGCGAATCTGCGCGGTGCGCCTCCCGTAGAGGGGGCTGCTGTAGGAGAGCACCTGGCTTTCCATGAGCGAGATGAGCGAGCCGCACAGGATGACCATCACGTTGCGCTTGGAAAGCATCGTGTCCCAGATGCGCTGGAAGACGGAGGGGAACGCCGGGTTCGCCTTGCCGAGGTACTGGAACTCATCCAGCGCGACGACGAGACGCTCGCCGTCGCTCGTCAGACGGTCGAAGAGAACGTCCCAGTTGCCGACGGACACCTGGCCGAGCAGCTCGTCGCCCGTGAACGCGGCCACCTGTTTCTGGAAGGCCGCGCGGTTCTGTTCCTCCGACTCCTCCGTCGCCAGGAAGTACAGCGCGCGCTTGTCGCGGACGAACTCGGTGATGAGCGCCGTCTTCCCGATGCGGCGCCGGCCGTAGATGACCACCATGGCCGCCTGGTGGTCGGCGAACTGCTCCTCCAAGGCGGCGAGCTCTTCAAAGCGATCGACGAACGCGTCCACAATTGCCCCTTTCTCTCTCATGCCTCGTTGGAGGGATATTATACTTCAAAGTATTATACTTCAAAGTATAATCTGATGCACGTCCAGCTCGCGCAGGACCTCCTCGCCCTATTCTTTACTTTCCGCATCATCTTTCGTGAGCGCAGACGTTGCGTTAGAATGAGAGGATGCGTTTGCGTCCGGTCGGCTTCATCGGGATAAGGCTCAGGCATGGAATTGACTCTTTCGGTGTTCCTCTCGCAGGCAGGAGACCATCCAGTCCTGCTCGGCATTCTGGCGCTGGTCATCGGCGTGACCATTATCTCGGGCGCCACCGACGCCCCCAACGCCATCGCCTCCGCCGTTTCCACCCGCTGCCTCACCCCCGGCGCAGCCCTCGCGCTGGCCGCCGTGTTCAACTTCGTCGGGCTGGTGGGCATGACCTACATCTCCACCGCCGTGGCCCACACCATGTTCAACATGGTCGATTTCTCCGGCAACACCCACCAGGCGCTACTCGCGCTCATAGCCGCCATGATAGGCTCCATCGGCTGGGGCGTCTTCTGTTGGTTCTGGGGCATTCCCGCCAGCAAGTCCCACTCGCTCATCGCCGGCGTCACCGGCGGCGCCATCGCGCTGAACGGCCTTGCCGGCGTCGTGCTCTCCGAGTGGATGCTCGTCATTTACGGCATGGTGTTCTCGCTGGTGGGCGGCTTCATCCTCGGCATGGCGACCACCAAGATCATCGAGTTTCTCTTCTCCCGCGTCAACCGCCAGCGCGGCAACAAGGTGTGCATGGTGCTGCAGGACATCTGCGCCTGCGCGCTGTCGTTTCTCCACGGCGCCCAGGACGGGCAGAAGTTCATGTCCATCGGGCTTTTGGGCATCGCGCTCGCCTTCGGCATGGAAACGAGCGGCGCCACCGACTTCCCCTTGTGGCTCATGATCATCTGCTCGGCGGCGATGTCGCTGGGCACACTGCTCGGCGGCAAGCGCATCATCAAATCCGTGGCCATGGACATGGTGTCGCTGGAGAAGTACCAGGGCGTGGCGGCCTCCCTCTCCACGGTGATCACGCTGTTCGTGGCATCCATGACCGGCATGCCCGTCTCCACCTCCCACTGTTCCACCGCCTCCATCATGGGCGTGGGCGCATCGAAGAGCTTCCGCCGCGTGAACTGGGGCGTCGCCCGCCGCATGGTATGGGCCTGGGTGCTCACCTTCCCCTGCTGCGGCTTCATCGGCTGGGCCTTGGCCAAGCTGTTCATGATGCTATAAGGCCTTTTCTATAAGGGAACTTTCCTTTTATCACCAATATGATATCTTGTAGAATTTCCTACTGAAAGCGTGATATGATCAACCTAGCTAAATCCTAGGAAATGAGGTACGCCATGGTTGCCCCCAAAGGCTCCATCTATTCGTCTACCGCCCTCGCCTCGCGCCAACGCGAGGTAAAGGACGTGGCCGATCGCCAAGTCGTCTACATCACCGAGAACGGCAACGGCGCTTACGTGTTCTGCTCCGAAGAGATATTCGATCGAGAGCTCAAGCAAGCCCGTGAAGACGCTCGCTACGAAGCGGAGATGGAATTCGTTCTCCGACGCGGCAAGCGCGATATCGAGGAGGGGCGTTTCACCACCGATGTCGATGGTTTCGTCGCCCGCATTCGCGAGAAGCGGGGGCTCTGATGGCCGAAGTGCGCATCTCCGAGGGCTTCGAGGAGGATTTGGGGATCGTTCTGTCGGACAAAGTTCTCGATGACATCCTCAAGATCATCGAGATTCTGCCGACGATACCCAGCATGGGGTCGACCGACGTGGCGGCCGCCCTCGCATACGAGTACGGCGAAGGCGTGCGCAAAATCCCCGTCGCCCCCTTCGATATCGTTACCTTCTACGAAGACGAGGCCGACCGCGTCACCGTGCTCGGCCTCGTCCGCCAGCGTGCCGCTTGGTAGGGGCTCGACGGTGAGATGCCTCCGAGCCTAGTCGTCTCAATGCAAAACCGCCCCGGCGCAGGGAGGGAGGCGCCGGGGCGGTCGAATGCGCGGCGCCTAAGCGCCGCCGGAAAAAGCGAGCAATTAGGCCATCTGCTTCACGACGTGAATGGCCTCGGTCATCGTACGGCCGCAGGCGAAGCCGTGCAGCTGGTCAGGGTAGCAACCCGAGAACACGGAGCCGGAGCAGTCGCCAGCGGCGTACAGCCCATCGATGGGATTGCCCTCGGCATCAAGCGCCTGGCAATCCTTGTTGATGCGGATACCGTCAATGGTGGTCAGCAGGGTGCCGCCCAGCGTCGCGCCAAAGAAGGGCGGCGTGCGCAGCTCGGAAAGGCGGTAAGCCTCCTTGCCGAAGTCCGAGTCCTCCTGAGCGTCGAACAGCTCGTTGTAGCGCTCGCACTCGGCCAAAAACGTCGTCTTGGCATCGGCGTCGAAACCGAGCAGATCGGCCAGCTCCTCCAAGGTGTCGGCCTTCTGCAAACGACCGTCGCCCAGCTCCTTCTCGAAGAACTTGTCCAAGTCGTAGGAACCGTCCTCGGCCTTGTACATCTGCACCATATTGCGGGTCATGGCCGAGCAGCCGAGCGTGTGGAAGCGCTGCACGTCCTCGCCGAAGTTGCCATCCCACACGGCCACATAGGTGCCGCCAGGCTGCTGGGCCGCAGCATGGGGAAGGTAATCGTAGTCGGCCGACTCGTTGGCGAAGCGCTCGCCGCGCATGTTCACTTTAAGGAACGGCTGCGTGCCGGGGTTGAACTGACCGTTGCCGGGGAACTGGGGCTGACCAGCCTCGATAGACTCAGCAGTGTAGCCAGCCGGGGTGCCCGGGGCCACCAGGCCGCGGTCGAAGATCATGGTCGCCGAGGTGAGATCCTTCGCGGCGCCGGCCCACAGCGCGGCCTTGATGCCGCCGCCGGTGTTGTTCTGGTTGTAGCCGAGCGCCGTCACCGATTGCGCGGTCACCGGAGAGAGCGCCGTCACCATATCGGGATTCGCCGCATAGCCGCCCGTAGTGAGCAGCACGCCCTTGGCCGCGTTGATCTGCACATAACCGTCCGGGGTGTTGAAGATGGCGCCGGTCACCCGTCCGCCCTCTTCGCGCACCAGCTTCGCCAACTCGTGGCCGAAGGAGATCTCCTTCCCGGCCTCGTTGATGTGCTTCTCGAAAAGGACGTTGCGCTCCTCGATGTCGCGACCACCGTTGGCGTCGCCGTAGTGGTGCTCGCAAGGGGAGGTATAGTAGGGGGTGCCGCCCATGCCGCCGGGCATGTCGAACTCGTCAGCGATGACGACGGCGCCCGAGGCGGTCATGATGCCGTCCACGAACTCGAACATGTCGTTGGACTCATCCATCCACATGCGAATAAGACGCTGGTCGCAGTTGCCCTGGGAATAGCGCACGATCTCGCCCATGAGGCGCTGGCGATCCACCTCGACGCCCTGATCCTTGAAGGGGCGCGTGCCCAGAGCCGCGAACCAGTGGCGCGTGGCGCCCACGGTCTCGCCCTTCTCGCAGATGATGAAGTCGACCCCTTGGTCGGCCGCGTAGGCCGCGGCAGCCATGCCGCCGTTGCCGGCGCCGACGATGAGCAGGTCGCACTCCTTGGTGGCGACGATATCGCCCTCGGAGATCTCGGGGGCGACGCCCAGCCAGTCGGACGCGGCGTCGGCGCCCTCGACGGCGCCCGTGTCGGCCATAGGCTCAGCGTCAGCCGCAGCCTTCGGGGCGCACCCGGCAAGGCCGAAGGCCGCCAGCGCGCCGGCGCCCGCCACCGTGCCGATGAAGCCGCGACGCGAGATATCCATCTTGTTTTCCATCATTTCCCTCCTGAACGTTCGCACCTATCAGGTGCCCTTAGGTTGAGCAGCATCCACCTCCGGGCGTTTCCCGGCGCGGTCTGCCTTGCGACTCAGCATCCTAGCGGGCCGCCACTGGTCGCCGCACCACCCCCGACGGGTGTTTCGCGCATCCTCACCCCCGCTCCCCCCGCTGGGGTGATTTCACAATGTTTTCCCAGATGGAAATCGCTTGTTCGCAAATTCCCGACCGATCGGGCCCCGAAATGCCTACAATGGTTCGAGGAAACAAGGGAGGATCATGGATGCGCAAGAAACCATAGATGGGTCGCAGTGCCCGCGGGGGCGACTAGCCTTGTGCATCGTCTCATTCACGCTGTTCGGCATCGCGGGCTTCACGCTCAACGCCAGCGTTTACGCCCACGTCTCCTCGTACTGCGGCATCGCCCGCGAAATCGCCACCCTCGTCAATGCCGTCGCTTTCCTGGCTCTCTTCTTCATGGCCACTCGCACTCCGCGACTCATCGATCAGCGACAGCTGACCACCATCGGCGCCGGCTGCGCGCTCACCGCCGCCCTCATCCTGGAATTCGGACTCACCCTTCAGGTGTCTTGGGCCACTATCGTCGGCCTCATTTTCGCGAGCATCGCTTCCGCTTGGGCCTCCACCATACTCGTCTGCGCCGTCGCTGGACTGCAATCGCCTCGGGCGGCCCTCGTGAGCATCGCCTGCGGCATGGCGCTCGGCGAGATCGCCGCCGTGGCCCATCCCCCTGTGCCCTGCAATATCGGCACCATCGAGACCATCATCTGCTATCTTTTCTCGATGCTCGCGCTGTACCGCGCCGCCTCCCCCCTCTTCGCAGCTATCCAGAATGCCGAGCGCCCCATCGTTTTAGAGCTGGCCAATCCCGAATCCTTCTTGCCGCCGAGCAGTGGGCTGTACCTTTGCACGCTGCTGTTCAGCATCGCGACAGGCTACGGCCTCACGTTCGGCGAGGTCGATCGAGCGCCGGCGAACATCGGCATCAGCGTTGCCGTTATCGCCGGGGCGGCGCTATGGCTTGTGTTTTCCCGTAGCAGCGACAAGGAGGATACCCTCTTCTCGTTCTGCGTCCTTACGGTCGTCGGCGGCTTTATGGTGGCGCCCTTTATGTTCCTCACGGATCTCGCTTCGGCCAATGCGCTTCTGCGTATCGGCGTACGCTGCTTCGACATGCTCGTCTGGCTCGTCGTGATCGCCGTGGGAGCCCGCAACCCCCTAGCCCTTCTGCCGACTTTCGCGCTCGTCCGGGCGCTCGGCGCCCTCGGCACTGACATCGGCGCCATCGCCGGCCATACAACCAACGAGCTCATCGGCGTCGACAGCGGTATGGCAGCGCTCATAACCGGATGCGCGCTGTTCCTGTTCATCGCCTTTTTGTGGACGGGCTTCCGTTCCTTTAGCTTTCACGATGCCATAAACGGCGTCGTGAAGGTAGGCGACACCGCTGGGCGAGCAGATGCCCCATTGACGCTCGCAGAGGGCAGCAGTACGACGCGAGATGCGGAAGACAGCCCTGCCGCCCATCAGGATCCGGAACCGCCCACTATCGAGGAGCGCTGCACCGCTATCGGGAAAGCCCACGGGCTCACCGGGCGCGAGATCGAGATATTCGCCTTCCTTGCCCGGGGCCGCAACGGCCAGTTCCTGATGGATCATTACGTCGTATCGCGCAACACCGTGAAGAGCCACATCAAACACATCTATGCCAAACTGGGCGTTCATTCTCAGCAGGAGCTCATCGACCTTGTGGAGCACAACGACTAGAGGCCCATGACGCAGAAAAGGGCCCGGACGCGTGCCCGGGCCCTTCGCGGCTCTCTTTTCCTTTACGCCTGCTCGGCGTCCTTCGCTTGAGCCTCGCGGATGGCCTTGGTCATTTGGTCGACGCAGGAGGTGGAGCGCCGCCCGCAGGTGTGGCCCTCCATCATGGCGACGATGTCGTCGACGTTCTGGCCGGCCACCAACTTGGAGATGGCCTTCAAATTGCCATCGCAGCCGCCGGTGAACTGGACGCTCTTGATGGTGTCGCCGTCCAGTTCCACATCGATCTGTCGGGAGCAGACGCCGCGGGGAATGTAGGTGTGCATGTCGGTTCCTTTCTCGCACCTTGTTTAGGCGAGATTGTACCGCATTGTGGCCTACACCGCCGTCGCGCCGCGCTCGCCGGTGCGGATGCGCACCACTTCCTCCACAGGCGCCACGAAGATCTTGCCGTCGCCCACCTCGCCGGTGCGGGCGGCGCCCACGATGGTGTCCACCAGCGCGTCCACCGCGTCGTCTTCCACCACCACCTCGAACTTCACCTTCGGCACCATGTTCAGCATCACCTCGGTGCCGCGCACGTACTCGCTCCAGCCGTGCTGGGCGCCGCAGCCGTGCACCTGCGAGATGGTCATGCCCTTCACATCGGCGGCGAACAGGGCGTCCTTCAGCGGCTCCATCTTCTCGGGCCGCACAATAGCCGTTACTCGTTTCATAATATCCTCCTATTTACACCATCCAACTTTCTTGGCAAAGTCAGCGAGGGTCCGACAGGTGCCTGCAATTGCCCCGCCTTTGGGCCAAGTTGCCTTCGCGCAACGCCGAGCCCAAAACAAGGGGCAAGGGCAGGTGCCTGTCGGATCCGCAGCGTCGGCCGGTCCGTTCGTCCCGCAGGGCGAACGGAACCTTTAGTCCAGGCCCAGGTAGGCCGGATAGGCCGACTCGCCATGGACGGCCACGTCGAGCCCCGCCGCCTCGTCCTCAGCGCTCACGCGCAGGCTGCCCGCAAAGCACGCCTTGATGATGAGCCCCAGCACCACATCGGCGATGGCCACGAAGGCGATAGTCACCAGAATGCCCAGCACCTGCGCTCCCAGAAGCGACCAGTCGCCCGTGTACAGTAGGCCGCCGTGCTCGGTCCAGGAGAGCCCGGGCACGCAGAACAGGCCCGTGAGGATGCCGCCCACGATGCCGCCGACGCAGTGGCAGCCGAAGGCGTCCAGCGCGTCGTCGTAGCCGAGGCGCCGCTTAGCCTGGGAGATGGCCCAATACACGATGGGGCTCACGATCAGCCCCATGGCGATCGCCGCCCAGGGCTCCACGAACCCGGCCGCCGGCGTGATGGCCACAAGCCCGGCCACCAGACCCGTCGCCGCGCCGACGAGCGTGCACTTCCCCACCGTGATGCGCTCGGTAAGCATCCAGGAGAGCACGCCGGCCGCGCTGGCCGCCACGGTGTTCAGCAGCGCGAGTCCGGCCACGCCGTCGGCCGCGAACTCGCTGCCCGCGTTGAACCCGAACCAGCCGAACCACAGAAGCGCCGCGCCCAGGGCCACGAACGGCACATTGTGGGGACGGTAGGACAGCACGGCGAAGCCCTTGCGGCGACCCAGCATGAGGCACAGGATGAGCCCGGTGAGGCCCGAGGAGATGTGCACCACGTCGCCGCCGGCGAAGTCCAAGGCCCCGATCATGTCGCCGATGAGCGAGCCGTCGCCGCCCCACACCATGTGCGCCAGCGGCGCGTACACCACGACGACCCACACGGCCACGAACGCGCACACGGCGCCGAACTTCATGCGCCCGGCCACAGCACCCGTGATGATGGCGCAGGTGATCATGGCGAAGGCCATCTGGAAGACGATGTCGATGATGGCCGGGTAGCCCGCTGCCAGCTCAGGGTCATTGGCCAGCGCACCCTGGCCGGACAGCACCGCGAAGGCATCGGGCGTGCCCTCGGCCTCGGCCACCATGTCGTTCACGGCGCTCAAGCACCCGATCTGGTCGAAGCCGCCGAAGAACGGCAGCGACCCGTCGCCGCCGTAGGCGAACGACCAGCCGCACACGACCCAAACCACCCCGACGATGCCGAGCACGCCGAACACCATCACCATGGTGTTCACGACGTTCTTGCGGCGGGAGAGGCCTCCGTAGAAGAAGGCGAGTCCGGGCGTCATGAGCAGCACCAGCATGGCGCAGACGAGCATGAACCCGGTGGAACCGGTGTCAATCATCGCGATCAACCCCTTTCACAGTTCGCGGGCCCTCGGCGAAAAGAGGTCGGGAGGCGCCGCGCGCCGCACCGCGCGGGCCTCCCCACCCCTTGTCGCCCAAGGCGCCCAACGGCAAGGACAACCCGATTGTTCCACGGCACCTGGTGACCCGCGCGCTCAACGATGATTGTTAACCCCCTCAAAAATAAGTGTTAACACTGGCGACCAATCCTTGTTACTGGGCGGAAACAAATGCCCGCGCGTCCCGTCACGAACCGCCGAAGCATTACAATGGCAGCGCTGCCCTTGCAAAAAATCGGCGCGATTTGGTCACAAAATCGAGTTCTGGGTTTTTGCAGGCCTCAAGGCAGCATGAGAACAAGAGGGATATATCGCCAAACGCTATATTGCGCAGGCTCGCAGCCGTTAATTGGGTCATATCTCCCGTAAAGAAAACCCAGAACTCGATTTTGTGACCACTTTTTCGAAAAGTTTTGTCACGACGCGGAAGGATGTACTCATGAGCGTTACATTTCGACAGGTCGAGCGCGACGAAGAGGTCGAGGCCCTGGCCCATATGGCCTACCATATTTGGAACGAGTACTGGCCGGCCATCATCGGCCAAGCGCAAACCGACTACATGGTGGAGAAGTTCCAGAGCCTGAATGCCTTCCGCACCGACATCGCCGACAATGGCTACGAGTACTTCTTCATCATGCAGCACGAGGACGAAACGCCCCACGAGCTGGGCGCGGCGACGCACGGCGCCGACATCCACGACCAGGGCGACACCGTAGCCGGCCGCGTCAACGACGACATCGAATCCGACCGCGACGGCGAGCTGGCCCGCGACACCGAGGACTTCGCCCGCACCGCCGCCGTCCCCCGCATCGTCGGCTACACCGGCGGACACGTGGAGGCGGACACGAACCGCTTCTTCATCTCGAAGATCTACCTGCTGAAGGAGCACCGCGGGGAGGGCCTGTGCTCGGCCACCATCCGCTTCTACGAGCGCCTCGCCCGCGAGCGCGGCCTCGATGCCCTCTACCTCACGGTGAACAAGCACAACGAGATGGCCATCCGCGCCTACAAAGCCAAGGGCTTCGAGGTCATCGACGCCGTGGAAACCGACATCGGCGACGGCTACATCATGGACGACTACATCATGGAGAAGAAGCTGGTCTAATCCAGATCGGCACGAGCGCGAACGGCGCTATCGCAGCGCCTCGCGCACGGTAGCGGCGATGCCCTCGGCGTTCAGGCCGAGGTCGGCGAAGAGCTGGGACACGGGGCCCTGGCCGATGAAGCGGTCGGGGATGCCCAGCGTGACGGCAGGGGTCGTGGCACCCTGGCGGGCCAGCACTTCCAACACGCCCTCGCCGGCGCCTCCCGCGATGACGCCCTCTTCCACCGTGACCACCAAACGACAGGCCGCCGCAGCGGCGATGGCCTCCTCGTCGAGCGGCTTCACCCAGCGCATGTCCACCACACGGCACTCGATGCCCTCGGCAGACAGCAGCTCGGCGGCGGCGCGGGCTTGGCCCACCATGCGACCGAAGGCGAGCAGGGCCACGTCGTCCCCCTCGCGCACCGTGCGGGACTTCCCCACTTCCAAGATTTCCGGCACGTCCGGCAACGGTGCACCCTCGGCCTCGCCGCGCGGGTAGCGCAGCGACACGGGGCCCTCCAAAACCAGCGCCGTGTGCAGGGCGTGCACGAGCTCCGCCTCGTCGGAGGGCGCGAGCGCCCGCATGTTCGGCACCATGCGCGTGTACACCATGTCGAAGACGCCGTGGTGCGTGGGGCCATCATCGCCCACCAGGCCCGCGCGGTCGAAGGCGAACACGACATTCGCCTCCGGCAGGGCCACGTCGATGATCATCTGATCCACGGCCCGCTGCATGAAGGTGGAGTACAGCGCCACCACGGGCTTCTTGCCGCCCGATGAGAGGCCGGCCGCCATGCCCACCGCCTGCTCCTCGGCAATGCCCACGTCCACAAAACGCGAGGGGAACTCCGCCGCGAAGGTCTTCAACCCCGTGCCGCCGGTCATGGCCGCCGTGATGGCCACCACATCCGCATCGTTGGCCGCCTCGTCGGCGAGCGCCGCGCCGAACACCTCAGTGTAGCTGGGGGCGCGCCCGGGCTTCTTCAACGCGCGGCCCGTGGCAATATCGTAGGGACCGGTGCCATGGAACGCCTCGGGATCGCGGCGGGCAGGCTCGTAGCCCTCCCCTTTCCGCGTGACCACGTGCACAAGGGCCGGGCCGTCCATTTCCAGCACGAGCGATAAAACGTCGCGCAGCTCGGCGATGTTGTGGCCGTCGATGGGCGCGGTGCACACGATGCCGAGCGACTCGTAGATCATCGTGTGGGGAATCACCATTTGCTTGAGGGATTCCTTCATGTTCTTGCCGAAGCCGAGCAGCCCGCGGGCCGCAGGACCGCCCTGCTCCATGGCCGCTTGCAGGCCCTCGCGCGCCTCGCGGTAGTGGCTGTTGGCGCGGATGTTGCCCAGATGCTTCATGAGGGCGCCCACGTTGCGCGAGATGGACATCTCGTTGTCGTTCAAGATGACGACGAGCGGCAACTGCTCGTTGCCCATGTAGTTCAGCGCCTCGAAGGCCATGCCGCCGGCGAGCGACGCATCGCCGATGAGGGCCACCACCTTCTCGTCGGTGCCCTTCAACTGCCGCGCCTTCGCGAGACCCGTGGCGATGGAGAGCGAGTCGGACGCGTGACCCGACGGGTGCACGTCGTAGGGGCTCTCCGATGGCTTGGTGAAGCCGGACAGGCCGCCGTAGGTGCGCAGCGTTTTGAACGCCTCGCGTCGGCCGGTGAGCAGCTTGTGAGCGTAGGCCTGGTGCCCCACGTCGAACACCACGCGGTCGCGCGGCATGTCGAGCAGGCTCTCCAGGGCCACGATGATGTCCACGGCGCCCAAAGACGACGCCACATGTCCCCCGGTGACCGAGGTGGTGGCGACGATCTCCTGGCGGATCTCGCGGGCTAAAATGGCCAGCTCCTCGTTATCGAGCACCTTCAAATCGGCCGGCGAGCTGATAGCATCGAGTATGCGCGGGACATCCATGGGCGGTTTCCTTTAGGCCTCGCGGGGCATGTCGGTTGAACCCGTAGGGGTAGCGCTTGCGCCGCCCTCCTCGGCCGTCGTTTCCTCTTCCGTCGCCAGAAACGCGTCCAAGTCCTGCTCGGACAAGTCGCACGCGGAAAGGCCCAGCTTCACGGCCTCCTCGTACAACTTCAAGGCGTCGTCCAGCGAGATGTCCTCGGCGGACACCTCGTCAACGATCTCGGAAAGGCGCTCGTGCACGTCCTCGAAGGTGCGACCCTGCTCGTCGGCCATGGCGCCTACACCCCCACCTGCACGCAAGCAGCGGCGCCCGAGGCGCCCACCAAGGCGTTCACGGGGCCTGCGACCCCTTCGGCAACAGAGCCAGAGCCGGTCGCATCGGCCACCGCCGCGCCCGCGCCGTCCATGGAACGCGCGATACGCCCCAGCACGCCGTTCACGAAGCGCGGCGAATCGTCCTCGCCGCCGAAGCCCTTGGCCAGCTCCACCGCCTCGTTGATGGAAACGGACACAGGCACGTCGTCGCAGTTGAACATCTCGAAGACGGCCAGGCGCAGAATGGAGCGGTCCACGATGGGCATGCGGGAGAGCGCCCAGTTCTCGGACGCCGCTTCAATACGCTCATCTACCTGGGTCTGGTTCGCCTCCACGCCGTGGATGAGCGCCAAGGCGTAGTCGGTCAGCGTCCCCTCCTCGATGCGGCCGAACGCGCCCGCCTCGGCGGCTTCGGCCTCATCGGCGGGAGCCTCGCGAGCCACCAGGCACAGCCCGCAATCGAGCAGCTCGCTGGGCGATTTCCCCGTCAGCTCGCTCGTATAGAGCACCTGCACCGCGCTCACGCGGTCGCGGGTGCGCTCGTGGATTCTCGGAGCCATACCGCGCGCCACCTACGCCTTGAACTGAAGGCCGTCGATGTACACGTCCACCGAGGACACCTCCACGCCGGCCTGGGTGGCCAGCGCCTCGGCGATGGCGGTGCGCAGCTGGGCCGCCAGCTCGGGCAGCACGTAGCCGTAGTAGACTTCCACGTGCACCGCCACGGAAAGCTTGCCGCCCTCGTCCATCTTGGTCTCGATGCCGGAGGTGGAGGGCTTGCTCGCCAGCATGGAGCGGATGCCGCTCGTGGCGAAGGAGCCCAGCGAGGCCACGCCGTCCACCTCGCTGGCGGCCACGGAGATGATGGTCTCCATGACCCCCGGGGCGATGGAAAGGCCCTCGACGTTCATCTGGTCTGTCATAGTACGTCTCCCATCTGGGTTTCGATAAAGTCGGTTGTCGCGTCACCGGCCAAGAATACCTCGTTATCGAGCACGCGCTTATGGAATGGGATAGTTGTTGCAATTCCTTCAATAACGAACTCGTCCAGGGCGCGCTTGGCGCGGGCGACGGCCTCGGCGCGATCCTGGCCGTGCACGACCACCTTGGCAACGAGCGAGTCGTAGTGGGGCGAGATGCGCGAACCGGGGCGCAGGTAGGTCTCCACGCGCACGCCGGGGCCCGCCGGGGGCTCGAAGCGCGTGACGGTGCCGGGGCACGGGCGGAAGCCGTGCTCGGGATCCTCGGCGTTGATGCGCAGCTCGATGGCGTGTCCCGCCGGCGTGAACGGGGCGCGGCCCGCGCAGCTCATGGGCTCGCCGGCGGCGATGCGCAGCTGCTCCTTGATGATGTCGGTGCCGGTGATCTCCTCGGTGACCGGGTGCTCCACCTGCACGCGGGTGTTCATCTCCATGAAGTAGAACTGGCCGCGCTCGTCCAGCAGAAACTCGATGGTGCCGGCGTTGCGGTAGTCCACGGCACGCACGGCCTTCAGGGCCGCCTTCATCATGTCGCGGCGCAGGTTCTCGGAAAGCGCCGGCGAGGGGGCCTCTTCCAGAAGCTTCTGATGGCGGCGCTGGATGGAGCAGTCGCGCTCGCAGAGGGCCACAGCGTTGCCGTGATCGTCGGCGAGCACCTGCACCTCCACGTGGCGCGGGCGCAGCACGAGCTTTTCCAGATACACCCCGTCGTTGCCGAAGGCGGCGCCGGCCTCGGTGCGGGCGGCCTTGTACTGGGCAGCGAGATCGGCCGGGTCGTGCACCTCGCGCATGCCCTTGCCGCCGCCGCCGGCCGTGGCCTTGATGAGCACCGGGTAGCCCACCTTCTCGGCGAACGCGGCAGCCTCTTCCACCGTATCCAGGCAGCCATCGGAGCCGGGCACCGTGGGCACGCCGCACATCTTCATGGTCTCGCGGGCGGACGACTTGTCGCCCATGCGGTCGATGCACTCCGGGGCGGGGCCGATGAACACGAGGTCGTTGTCGGCGCAGGCGCGGGCGAACTCCGCGTTCTCGGCCAAAAAGCCGTAACCGGGGTGAATCGCCTCGGCACCGGTGTTCTTCGCCGCGGCAATGATGGAGGCCATGACCAGATAGCTCTTGTTCGACTGGGCAGGACCGATGCAGACGGCCTCGTCGGCGTAGCGCACCGGATAGGTGTCGGCGTCCTCCGTGGAGTACACGGCCACCGTCTTCACGCCCAGCTCGCGGGCGGCGCGCATGATGCGCAGCGCCACCTCGCCGCGGTTGGCAACTAGAATTTTCTCGAACATGCTTGTCTCCTACGCGCCCGGCGTGGGGTCGTGGGGCTCCACGTAGAAGAGCACGGTGCCGTACTCCACCGGCGTGGCGTCGGACAGGCACACCTCGCGCACGGTGCCCATCTCCTCGGCGGCGATCTCATTCATGAGCTTCATGGCCTCCACGATGCACAGCGTCTCGCCGGCGGCCACCTCGTCGCCCACCTTCACGAAGGGCGGCTCGCCCGGGGCCGGGGCCTCGTAGTAGGTGCCCACCATGGGAGCCACCACCGGCTTCCACGTGGCCGGACGATCGCTCGCCGGCTCCTCGGCGGCCGGCGCGGGCACGGCGGCAACGGGAGCCGCCTGGGCCTGCGGAGCGGCGGGCACGGCAGCGGCCGGCGCGCCCTGGCCCGGCATGCGGACAGCGATGCGCATGCCCTCTTCCTCTACGACGATCTCTCCGACGCCGCTCTCCTCGGCAACGCGAACCAGCTCGCGAATCTGATTGATGTCCACGTAATCGTCCTCCTTGGTGGCGCTGGACTCCTGCTCCAGCATGAAATCGACTTTCTCGGATACCCGGTGCTTGCTCAAATAGGTGCGGGCCTCGTTGGGGAACAGGGCGTACATGAGCACGTCCTCCTCGCTTTGGGCCAAATCGCCAATCTCGGCGGCGCACTCGTCGTAGGTGGTGGTCACCAGCGTGCCGGGGGCGATCTTCGGATCCAAGATCTCGGCATCGCCGGCCACCTTCGCCACGATTTCCTTGTCCATGTTGCCCGGCGCCTTGCCGTAGTAGCCGCACACATAGTCCTTCATCTCCTTGGAGATGACGCTCCAGCGCTTGCCCGTCAGCACGTTGAACACCGCCTGGGTGCCCACGATCTGGGACATCGGCGTCACGAGCGGCGGATAGCCCACCTCGGCGCGCACCTTCGGAATCTCGGCCATCACCTCGGGCAGACGGTGCGCGGCCTTCTGCACCTCCAGCTGGCTGATGAGGTTGCTCATCATGCCGCCGGGCACCTGGTGCGAGTACACCTGCATATGAATGAGCGAGGACACGCCGCGCTTGTAATGGCCGCGCTTGCGCATCTCCTCCCAGTACTCGGAGATCTCGAACAGCAGATCCAAGTCGAGGTCGGTGTCGTAGCGGCTCTCCTTCAGAGCGGCCACGATCATCTCCACCGCCGGATGCGAGTTGCCGAACGCGAGCGGAGCATGAGCCGTGTCGGCCACGGCCACGCCCGCCTCGGCGGCCTTCAGGATGTTGGCCGGGGCCATGCCGCCGACATAATGGCAGTGGATGTGCACCGGCAGGCCGATTTCCTCGTTGAACGCCTTCACCATGCGCTCGGCGCGATAGGGCGTGAGCATGCCGGCCATGTCCTTGATGGCAATGGTGTCGGCGCCCAGATCCTTCAGCTGCTGGCCGTATTCCAAGTAGGAATCCAGCGTGTGCACCGGCGAGATCGTGTAGGAGATGGCGCCCTCGAACAGACCGCCGCACTCCTTGATGGCCTCGGCGTTGTCCACGACGTTGCGGATGTCGTTCAGCGCGTCGAAGACGCGGAAGACCTCGACGCCGTTGCGGTGCGCCACATTGATGAAGCGATGCACGATCTCCTTGGAGTAGTGCTTGTAGCCGACGAGGTTCTGCCCGCGCGAGAGCATGGCAAGCGGCGTATTGGGCGTGTTCGCCTTGATGGCGCGCAGACGCTCCCAGGGGTTCTCGTCCAGAAAGCGCAGGCAGGAGTCGAACGTCGCCCCGCCCCACGCCTCGATGGCCCAGTAGCCGACGCGGTCCATCTTCGGCAGAATCGGCAGCATGTCGCCGATCTGCATACGGGTGGCCCAGAGGCTCTGCTGACCGTCGCGGATGGTCGTGTCCATGATCTGAAGCCGTGGCATGAACTCACACCTCCTTATACACAGGTTAGTCAAAGATCAAGTTTCGGATTATAGAGGAAGCCTACCACGGCCCCGCGCCACGCCGCCCGATTTGCCGACAAGAAACATCAACGAAGCGGCCGAAGGGGCGAACGCGGCCAAGGGTTGCGCAAGGGGCGGCATCGGCGATCCTTAATCCAAGCGCTCCCTTCGCTCAACCACCGCAGCTCAACCACCGCAGTTCAACCACCGCAGCTCAACCACCGCAAGCCTCAAAAACCAGAGACGCCTTCTGCCCGCTTGGCATTTTTCGGAAATAGATGGGAGTTTCGATCATCATTCGGAAATTGTTGGGAGTTTCGAGCGCCATCGGGAAATAGATGGGAGTTTCGAGC